>NZ_JBFTPJ010000140.1:0-10961 GCF_056398445.1 Variovorax sp. 01T439_2 | reverse complement strand
GGCATGCTGCATGCCTTCAACGCGGGCACCGGCCAGGAGGCGTTCGCCTATGTGCCGGAAGGCGTCTATGGCACGGCGGCGGCGCCCCAGCTCAAGAAGCTCAGCGAAAGCACCTACTCGCACAGGTACTACGTCGACGGCAGCCCGTTCGTGGCCGACATCTACATGGGTTCGGCCGCCGACGCCAAGGCCACCGACACCGAGAAGGCGAAGCTGTGGAAGTCCTTCCTCGTGGGGACGCTGGGGGCGGGCGGCAAGGGGTACTTCGTGCTCGACGTCACCAAGCCCGAGAACATCGGCGAGACCAACGCCGCCGACGTGGCCCTGATCGATACCACCGCGGTCGCAGACGACGACCTCGGCCACCAGTTCCAGCAACCCGTGCTCGATTCCTTTTCGAGGCGCGCGCTGCAGGTGGCGCGGCTCAACAACGGCCGCAGGGCCGTGATCCTGGGCAACGGCTACAACAGCACGAGCGAGAAGGCGATGCTGTGGATCCAGTACCTCGACGGCGACAAGTCCGTGCTGAAGATCCCCGCGCCGGCCACGCAGGCCGCCGGCACCGGCAACGGGCTGTCGGCGCCGCAGGTGGTGGACCGCAACGGCGATGGCAAGGTCGACTACGTCTATGCCGGCGACCTGCTCGGCAATCTCTGGAAGTTCGACCTGAGCAGCAGCAAGAGCAGCGACTGGAAGGCGACCCTGGGCGCATCGAGCCTGGACGACGCGCCGCTGTTCGCCGCCGGCGCCACGCAGCCGATCACGGCCGCGCCGCTGGTCGTCGACCATCCGCGCGGCGGCTACATGGTGATGTTCGGCACCGGCCGGCTGTTTGCCGCCGGCGACGAAGGCAGCACCGCCCAGCAGTACCTGTACGGCGTCTGGGACCGCGCCAACGGCAGCACGGGCACCGCGGCGCTGGCCGACCTGGTGGCGCAGACCATCGGGACCGGCACGGTCAAGGAAGGCGACGTGGAATTCCGCACCGCGTCGAACCACGGCGTGAGCTACAGCGGCTCGGGCGGCAAGCGCGGCTGGTATCTGGAACTGGGAACCGCGGGCGAGCGCATCGTCTATCCGGGCGATGCGCTGAGCGGCAGCGCGGGGCTGTTCTCGTCCACCATTCCCGGTTCGGCGAGCAATTCGCTCGACTGCGCGCCGGGCACCAGCGACGACGGCTGGTCGATGGTGATCGACTTCTTCAGCGGCGTGGTCCCCGACGGCATCGCCTACAACGGGTCCACCAGCGCGCTGGGCAGCTACCTCGGCTTCCGGAACCATTCGGGCCGGGACGACATCGTCTTTCGGCCGCAGGACGCCGCGGAGAAAGGCAAGCACGTGATCTGCAATGCGGCCGGCGGCTGCAACGAGACCGAGCTGCCGCAAGCCGTGCGCCGCTTCGGCTGGCGCAACCTGATCTCGTGGAATTGACGCCGCATGAACAAACATCCTGAAATGCAGGCCCGCAAAGAGCGGATTCGCCCGCGCGGCTTCACGCTGGTCGAACTCATGATCGTGACGGCGGTGATCGCCATCCTGGCCGCGATCGCCTACCCGAGCTACACGCGCTACGTGTTGCGGGCCAAGCGGGCCGATGCCAAGCAGCAGCTGCTGCAGGCGGCGCAATGGACCGAGCGCTACCTGACGGCCAACGGCCAATATCCGCCTTTAACCGTTGCGCTGCCGGCGGGGCTGAACCAGGCGCCATCCTCCGGCACGGCAAACTACACCATCAGCTATGCGGCCCGGGACGCGACCAGCTACACGCTGCGGGCCGTGCCGCAGGGCGCGTCGGCCGCCGACGAATGCAAAACACTCACGGTGAACCAGCAGGGCGTCAAGCTGGCGGCCGGCCAGACCAGCGCTTCGAATGCGCTGGTGCAGGCCTGCTGGAACCGCTGAGCGCGGGGCTCTTCTTCAGATGTCGCGCAGCAGCTGCCGGAACTCGTCCACGTCCTCGAAGCTGCGGTAGACCGAGGCAAAGCGCACGTAGGCCACCTTGTCGAGCTTTTTCAGTTCGCGCATCACGAGTTCGCCCACCTTGGTCGAATCGATCTCGCGCAGGCCGCTGGCCAGCAACTTCTGCTCGATGCGCAGCAGGGCGTTGTCGATCTGCTCGATGCTGACCGGGCGCTTGCGCAGCGCCAGCATCATCGAGGCGCGGACCTTGCCCGATTCGAAGTCGGCGCGGCTGCCGTCCTTCTTGACGACCACCGGAAAGTTGACGTCGGGCCTCTCATAGGTGGTGAAGCGCTTGTCGCAGGCGCTGCACTGGCGGCGCCTGCGCACGAAGTCGGCGTCTTCCGGGTTCTCGAGCACGTCGGCGATCAGGTTCGCGGTGATGCGCGCCTCTTCGTCCTTGAAGCCGCGCGTGGTCATGGCCGGGGTGCCGATGCGTACGCCGCTGGTGACCATCGGCTTTTCGGGGTCGTTGGGGATCGCGTTCTTGTTGATCGTCATGTGGGCGCTGCCCAGCACGGCTTCGGCTTCCTTGCCGGTGATGCCCTTGGCGCGCAGGTCGACGAGCATCACGTGGCTTTCGGTGCGTCCGCTCACGATGCGCAGGCCGCGCTCGGTGAGGGTGTCGGCCACGATCTGGGCGTTCTTGACCACCTGCTGCTGGTAGGCCTTGAACTCGGGCGACATGGCTTCCTTGAAGGCGACGGCCTTGGCGGCGATCACGTGCATGAGCGGGCCGCCTTGCAGGCCCGGGAAGATCGCGCTGTTGATGGCTTTCTCGTGCTGCGACTTCATCAGGATGATGCCGCCGCGCGGGCCGCGCAGGCTCTTGTGGGTGGTGGAGGTGACCACGTCGGCATGCGGCACCGGGTTGGGGTACACGCCCGCGGCCACGAGCCCGGCGTAGTGGGCAATGTCGACCATGAAGATCGCGCCCACGTCCTTGGCCACCTTGGCAAAGCGCTCGAAGTCGATGCGCAGCGAGTAGGCCGAGGCGCCCGCGATGATCAGCTTGGGCATGTGCTCGTGCGCCTTGCGTTCCATCGCGTCGTAGTCGATGGCTTCGTTGGCATCGAGGCCGTAGCTCACCACGTTGAACCACTTGCCGCTCATGTTGAGGGGCATGCCGTGGGTCAGGTGGCCGCCTTCGGCCAGGCTCATGCCCATGATGGTGTCGCCGGGCTTCAGGAAGGCCAGCATCACGGCTTCGTTGGCCGAGGCGCCGCAATGCGGCTGCACGTTGGCGGCGTCGGCGCCGAAGATCTGCTTGACGCGGTCGATGGYCAGCTGCTCGGCCACGTCGACATGCTCGCAGCCGCCGTAGTAGCGCTTGCCCGGGTAGCCTTCGGCGTATTTGTTGGTGAGCTGCGAGCCCTGCGCGGCCATGACGGCCGGCGAGGCGTAGTTTTCGCTCGCGATCAGTTCGATGTGGTGTTCCTGGCGCGCGTTTTCGGCCTGGATGGCAGCCCAGATTTCGGGATCGGTCTGTTCGACCAGGATGTTGCGGTGGTACATGGCAGTCCTTTGAAGACGAGGTCCTTGTTCTTCAACCAAACAAGGGCTGCCCAGGCGAACGGCTGAACGCCTGTATGGATGCCAGGCGGCACGCTTCCCAGTGGTATTCCACGTCAGCGCAGGGCACCGTGCGGGGTGCTGCGCCTATCGCCAGTCGCGTACGGGGTGAAGTGTAGCGCAGGGGCTCAGGAAACGCCCGACAGCAGGGCCACTTTCTGCGGGTCCGCTGCCGGCTCGGCCGCCTGTTGCGGCTTGGGCGGCACGGCAACCGGAATCGGCTGGGCCTGCGCACGCACGACCGGCGCCGCGGGCGTTGGCATGGTCGGCGGATTGCGGCCATTGGCTACCTGAACCAGGCGTTCGTGCTCGGCCAGCACCTTGCCGGCATAGCCGCCGTCGTCCTCGAGGTTGGCCGCGCCCACGTAGTAGCGCAGGCCGCCTTCGAGCGAGCCGGCGCGGGCGATGCATTCCTGCAGCACCTTCACGCCCACGCGCATGTTGGTCACGGGGTCGAAGGCGGTGAGCGTGCCGCCCGCGCTTTCGTACTTGTCGCCGTGCACGCGTGTCATGACCTGCATCAGGCCCTGGGCGCCGACCTGGCTCTGGGCGAAGGGATTGAAGCTCGATTCGACAGCCATGATGGCCAGGATCAGCGTCGGGTCGAGCTTGGTGCGCTTGCCCAATTGATAGGCCTCCGCAACCAGCACGCTCAGCGGTTCGGCCGCCACGCGGTACTTCTTGCTGAGCCAATAGGCCACGGCGGCCTGCTGCTTGGGCAGGTCGCCGGGGCTCGCGGCCGTGGTGCGCACGATGGCGGTCGGCTCCAGGTCGGTGGCTTCGGGCGCGGGCTTGCGCGACTGCAGCCAACCCATGAGCTGTTCCTCGCCGGCCTTGCGCAGGTCGGGCCGCGCCACCAGGGCGAGGGCCGCGAACACGATGGCCAGGCCAACCAGTGCAAACCCGTTGTGGGTGATCTCAAAAAAGCCGTCTGCCACATCGGACACAAAGGTCCTCAGCCCGCGGGCCGTGGCATCAAACGCCTTGTTCATCGCTCTTCCTTTCTGTGCGGCACCTGGTCGCAGCGCCGCGGGGGCGATGGATGAAGGCAGCGGCGCTTGGATTGGTACGAATCAGGCTCCGCGCATGGAGGTGTAGGGGGTGGAGCGCGGCGGCCTGATCAAGCCGGGGGAACTCGGCAGCGGATTCAGGTGGCCCCTGCTGGGTCTGGGGCAGGCCAGGGGCAGGCGGGATTCTAGCGCGGCTAAATACCCGGTCAAGTATAAGAACCTATTCCCTTATGTGATTACATATTTAAACAAAATCTAAGGGAAAACCCTTGGAAGACGGCATTGCAATGCAAGGGCGGGGCGCCTAATCTGAATACGCCTGAGTTCTCAGGCGGTTTTCCGAAATCCTACGGCCCGAGGTGCAAGTCAAGGGTTGGAACGATGGAGGATCCATGGCGGCAATCTCTTGCTGCCAGCACGGCAGGAACCATTGACTTCCGGTCGCGCGAAACGATGGCATGGGTTTTGTGCCCGCCATCAAGCCCGGTAATGAGACTTTTCGTCGAATTGCCGGGCTTTCTTGTTTCTGGCTCCAAGCTTCTTTGCGGCACACTCCCGCGATGGATGTAGCTTCGCTCAAACAAAACAAATGGGTGCGACGTGGGATCGTCGCGTTGCTGGTTCTGCTGGCGCTCTGGGTCATCGCCTGGCTCGCGGTGCCGCCAATTGCCAAGAGCCAGCTCCAGAAGATCGCGAGCGAGAAGCTGGGCCGGCAGGTCACGGTCGGCAAGATCGATTTCAAGCCCTGGACCCTCGAGCTCGCGCTGAACGACCTGCGCATTGCCACGGCCGACGGCAGCCGGCCCCAGGTGGCGGTCAAGCGCATCTATGCCGACGCCGAACTGCAGTCGATCCTGCGCCTGGCGCCGGTGATCGATGCGGTGACGGTCGAGGCGCCGGCCATCCTGCTCACGCACCAGGCCGACGGCAAGTACGACATCGACGACATCCTGGCCAAGCTCGCGGCCGGACCGCCGCCCGATCCCAAGGCCGAACCGGCGCGCTTTGCGATCTACAACATCTCGATCAGGGACGGCGCGGTCGATTTCGACGACCAGACCGTCAAGCGCAGGCACGAGCTGCGCGGCTTCGTGCTCAACGTGCCGTTCCTGAGCAACCTGGCCTCCAAGCGCGACATCAACACCGAGCCCAAGCTGGCTTTCGCGCTCAACGGCAGCAAGTTCGATTCGGCGGCCCTCACCACGCCGTTCGCGGCAAGCCGCAAGACCGACGCCCACGTGCAGTTCAAGGGGCTCGACCTGGCGCCGTACCTGGGCTACATCCCGGGCGGCCTGCCAGTGCAACTGCAGGCGGGCAGCCTGGATGCCGACCTGAAGATCGACTTCGAGCAGGCTGCCACCGCCGGCCTCAAGATCACCGGCACGGTCGAGGCGCACAAGGCGAAGCTCGGCGATGCGCGGGGGCGGGACCTCCTGGGTTTCGATTCGCTCAAGCTGGCGCTGGCCGACGTGCGGCCGCTGGAAGCGGTGTTTCACCTGAGCGAGGTGGCGCTGGCCAATCCGCAGCTTGCGGTCGCGCGCGACGCCAAGGGCCAGCTCAACCTGCTGGCCACCGATCCGGCCACCGGAGCGGCAGAGAAGGTGGCGAAAGCCCCCGCCGCCGCGGCAAGCGCGCCGGACGGCAAGGCCCCCGAAAAGCCGAAGCTGAAGGTCCGCGTCGACAAGGTGGCTCTCAGCGGCGGGCGCATCGGATGGCGCGATGAAACCGTCCAGCCGGCCGCGGCCATCGAGACGACCGCGCTCGGCCTCGACCTGACCGAGCTCACCTGGCCCATGGAGAAGCCGGCCCGGTTCAGCGGCAGCACCGCCATTGCCGGCGCCACGCTCAAGTTCCAGGGCAGCGCCACCGACAAGGTGGCCGAGGTGCAGACCGAGGTCGACGCGCTGCCGCTGTCGCTGGCGGCCCCCTATCTGGCGCAGAGCCTGGAGCCCACGCTCGACGGCAAGCTCAGCGGCCAGGTCGAGGTTGCGTGGGCCCAGCCCGACCTGCGCTTCAAGGCGCGGCGCGTGGCCGTCGACGGCCTGGCGCTCACCCAGGCGAAGACCGCGCTGGCAAGCGTCGGGCGCTTCGAGCTGATCGACGCCGAAGCCGACATGACCAAGCACACGCTGGACGTGGCCTCGTTCACCGCCACCAACCCGAAGGTGCAGGTCGAGCGCGACAGCGAAAAGCGCTGGATGTTCGAGCGCTGGCTCAAGACGCCGGCCGGGAACGGCGGCATGGCGCAGGCCAAGGCGGCCGCGCCCAAGCCTGCCGGCGCGGGCCCCGAGGCGGCACCGCCCGGCGCCAACACCAAGCCCTGGGCATTGACCATCGGCACCCTGGCGGTCGACAACGGCACGCTGTCCTATGCCGACAAGGCCAGCGCCACGCCGGTAGCCGTGGAGATCACGGCCTTCAGCCTGAAGGCGCAGAAGGTCGCGCCCGAAACCGCCACGGTCTCGCCCTTGCAGGTTTCGGGGCGCATCGGCTCCCGCCGCTCGGAGCCGGGGCGCTTCGACTACAAGGGCAACGTGGTGCTCAAGCCGCTTTCGGCCGAGGGCCGGCTCGAAGTGGCCTCGTTCCCGGCGCATGCCTTCAAGGCCTACTACGCCGACGCGCTCAACGTCGACATCCGCCGCGCCTTCGCCAGCTACAAGGGGACGGTGCGCTACGCCAGCGCGCCGGCCGGCATGACGATCAAGCTGGCCGGGGACACGGCGCTCGACGACTTCCGCGCCAACAGCATCTCGCTGACCCAGTCGCCCGGCTTCGATCGCAACACCAACCAGCTGCTGAGCTGGAAGACCCTGAGCCTGCGCGGCCTGCAGGTGAGCATGGCACCCAATGCCCCGCCGGCGGTGGACGTGCGGGAAACCACGCTGACCGATTTCTTCGCCCGCGTGATCGTCGACCCGACCGGCCGGCTCAACCTGGTGAACCTCACCAAGAAGGGCGAGGCGGACGCCAATGCCGCCGCCGCGGCCAGCGCGGACGTCAAGTCCCGCCGCAGCCTCGGCGGAACCACCACCACGACGCGCGGCGGACCGCAGCAGCCTTCGGGCGGCGGTGCGCCGGTCTCGGCCGAGGCCATGGTCGGCGGCGGTCCCGAGCCGGCCAAGCCGGCCGCGGCGCCCACCGCAACCGCGCAGGCCGAGGCCGATGCGGGGCCCAGGCCGGTCATCAACTTCGGCCCGATGAGCCTGGTCAACGGCCGCATCGACTTCACCGACCTGTTCGTGAAGCCCAACTATTCGGCCGACCTGAGCGAGCTGACCGGCAAGCTCAGCTCCTTCTCGTCGAACCCGCCCAAGGGCGAGGGCGGCCGTCCCGCGCTGGCCGACCTGGAACTGCGCGGCAAGGCGCAGCAGACCGCCGCGCTGGAAATCACCGGCAAGCTCAATCCGCTGGCCAAGCCGCTGGAGCTCGACATCACCGCCAAGATGCGCGATCTCGACTTGGCACCGCTGTCGCCATACTCGGTGCGCTACGCCGGCCACGGCATCGAGCGCGGCAAGATGAGCATGGACGTCAACTACAAGATCGCACCCGACGGCCAGCTCACGGCCTCCAACAAGCTGGTGCTCAACCAGCTGCAGTTCGGCGACGAAGTGCAGGGCGCGCCCAACAGCCTGCCGGTGCGGCTCGCGGTGGCCCTGCTGGCCGACCGCAACGGCGTGATCGACGTGGACCTGCCGCTCAGGGGCTCGCTCAACGATCCGCAGTTCAGCATCGGCCCGCTGATCTTCAAGGCGGTGGTCAACCTGATCGTCAAGGCGGTGACCTCGCCGTTCAGCCTGCTGACCGGCGGACTCGGCGGCGGCAGCGGCGAGTCGAGCACCATCACCTTCGAGCCCGGAAGCGCCGTGCTCAGCGCCACTGCCAAGGAGAGCCTGGACAAGGTCGTGAAGGCGCTGACGGAGCGTCCGAACCTGCGGATGACGGTGGTCGGCACCGCCAGCCTCGAAAAGGAGCGCGACGCCTACCAGCGCCAGCGCCTGCGCCAGCTCGCCCAGGCCGAGAAGCGGCGCGTGGCGGTGCGCGGCGGCCAGGACGGCACCGAGGTGCCGCCCCTGACCGATGCCGAATACCCCGAGCTGCTGACCGCCGTGTACAAGCGCGCGGACATCACCAAGCCGCGCAACATGGTCGGCCTCGCCAAGGACCTGCCGGTGAAGGAAATGGAAAACCTGCTGCTCGCGAGCATTCCGGTCGACGAGGAGTCGATCCGCCAGCTGGCCGTGGAGCGCGGCGCCGTGGTGCGCGACTACCTGCTGGCCCAGAAGCTGCCGAGCGAGCGCCTGTTCCTCGGTGCCGTGAAGACCAAGGCGAGCGGTGACGACTGGAAGCCCGGCGCCGAGCTCGACCTGGCCATGAAGTGACGAACGCCCACTTGGTTTTCCGCTCCGCCTCGCCATATAGGTAGCCATCCCGCGCCGCTTCCGGCAGCCATTTGGCTGCGGTTGCGGCATGGAATTCAACCGCCCGCCACAACTGGGTGAAAATGTCGATGTGCGCCGGCCTTTGCCGGCGCCTTCGCTTTCTCTCTTCAGACAACGATTTCGCGCAAGTGACCTCTACTTCTTCCAAGCCACACGACCTCCAGGCCCTCGACACGCTCACCGGCGGCGCCTTCACCGCGCCAACTTCGGGCGAGCGCGCCGCGCGCATCCGCGACTGGCTCGCAGGCAACCCCGCGCCCGAGCAGATGCAGGAAGTCTTCAAGGAGCTGAGCGGCCGCGACAAGGGCGCCGCGCGCCTGCTGCGCGAAAAGCTTGACGAACTCAAGCGCGCCAAGAGCCAGGAGGCCATTGCCGCCGAATGGGCACAAAAGGCCGAGGCGCTGCTGGCCCAGCCCAAGCTCAACATCGCCGATGCGCTCGCCTGGCAGCGCGACGCCGCCAAGGCCGGCGCGCCCCTCTCGCGCGAACCGCTCGCGGGTTTCAAGGTGCAGTTGGCCGAACGCGTCAAGGGCATCGAAGACCTGCAGCACCGCGCCCAGGTGCACCGCGAGGCCGCCGTGCTGCTGGCCCAGCGCTTCGAGGTGCTGTCGACCAAGGGCTGGCAGGACGCCCAGGCCGCCGAGGAATCGCTGCGCGCCGATGTGGCCCACTGGCAGCAGCAGGCCGCCGACATCACGGCCGATGCCAACTGGAACAGCCTGGATGCCAGGTTCGCCCCGCAGCTCGAAGCGTCGAAGGCGCAGTTGCTGGTCGTCTCCGATGCGTTCCATGCGGCATTGGCCCAGGCGCAGGCCGCGGCCGCCGACGCTGCCGCCCCCTTGCCGCCGGTGCCGGTGTGGGCCGACGAGCTGCGCGCCGCGCGCGGCGAAGTCGTCGCACCCAAGGCGGCGCCCGCCAAGCCCGCGGCACCCAAGGTCGACCCGGCCGTGCGTGCAGCGGCACAGGACGCCGTGCAGGCGGCCCTGGCCAAGCTCGAACAGGAAACCGCCGAAGGCCACGGCAAGGCCAGCGCCGGCGCGGCCGCCGCATTGCGTGCGGTGCTGAAGGAACACGGCAAGCTGGTCGAGGCACCGCTCGAGGCGCGCGTGCATGCGGCGCTGGTCGCAGCCGGCGAGCTCGAAGGCTGGCAGCGCTGGAGCGCCGACAAGGTGCGCGAAGACCTCGTCGCCAAGGCCGAAGGCCTGCTCAAGCGCCCCGAAGGCCAGGCCCTTGGCGGCCGCAAGATGCAGGAAACCCTGCGCTCGCTGCGCGACCAGTGGAAGCAGGCCGACCAGGGCGGCGTGCCCAACCACGCGCTCTGGAAGCGCTTCGACGAAGCCTGCAACGAAGCCCACAAGGTGGTCGAGGCCTGGCTCGAGAAGGTGCGCGCCGATGCGGCCGAGCACCGCGCGCACCGCGTGGCGCTGATCGAAGAAGTGCGGGCCTGGGCGGCCGAGCACGCCAACCCCACCGACCTGAAGGCGCACAACCGCGCGCTGCATCAGTTTGCCGACCGCTGGCGCGATGCCGGCCACGTGGGCGAGAAGATCTTCGCCGAGCTGCAGCCGCAGTGGAACGAAGCCTTCGGCGCCGCGCGCGCACCCTTCGAGGCGGCGCAAAAGGCCAGCATCGAACGACGCCAGGCCATGATCGCGGAAGCCGCCGAGCTCGGCGCCCAGCCCATGCTGCGCATCGATGCCGTCAAGGCGTTGCAGCAGCGCTGGCAGGCCGAGGCCCAGGGCGTGCCGCTCGACCGCCGCCATGAGCAAAAGCTGTGGGACGCGTTCCGCGCACCCATCGACGAAGCCTTCAACCGCAAGACCGCCGAGCGCGAAAAGGTCTCCTCTGCAATGAGCGAGCACGACCGCCATGTGCTCGAGGCCTCCAAGGCACTGGACGCGGCCAATGCCGGCGGCGACGTGCAGAAGATCCGCGCCGCCATCGCGCGGCTCGAAGCCGCGCTGCGCGGCGAGGCGCC
>NZ_JBFTPJ010000139.1:0-8690 GCF_056398445.1 Variovorax sp. 01T439_2 | reverse complement strand
CCCCGCCGCCTCTACGCCGAGGCCGCCGCCGAAGCGGCGCAAGGCGGCTGGCTGGTGGTGGCCGACATGCCGCCCGAAGCCGACGGCCGCCACGGCGAGCCCTTTGCGGGCGATGCCGGCAAGCTGCTCGACAACATGCTGCGCGCCCTCCAGCTGCACGACGGCAGGACGCCGGTGCACCTGATGCGCACGCACCGCGGCGTGGGCGCCGGCCAGCCCGGCAGCCCGCGTCCGATGGACGAGGCGTTCGCGGAACATGCCGCCGCGCTGGCGCCGAGCCTGGTGCTCGCCATGGGCCCGCTGGCCGCCCAGAGCCTGATGCAAAGCGCCGATCCGCTCGGCAAGCTGCGCGGCCGCGCGGTGCCGCTGCCCTCGGCCAGCGGCGTGCCGGTGGTGGCCACCTACCACCCGGCCTACCTGCTGCGGAACCCGGCCGACAAGGCCCGCGCCTGGGCCGACCTGTGCCTGGCGGCCGAGCAGGAAACTCCGTCGAATTAGGGGCCGGCGGCCGGGTCCTTAAAATCGGACCCCATGACTTTCCTCGACAAGCTGGCCACCGCACAGCAAACAAACGGTTCGTTGCTCTGCGTGGGGCTCGATCCGGAGCCAGCCAAGTTCCCGGGGCAGCTCAAGGGCGACGCCAGCCGCATCTATGACTTCTGCGCGCGCATCGTCGACGCGACGGCCGGCCTGGTCATCGCCTTCAAGCCGCAGATCGCCTATTTCGCGGCCCATCGCGCCGAAGCCCAGCTCGAACAACTGATGGAGCACATGCGCCGCAACGCGCCCGGCGTGCCCGTGATCCTGGACGCCAAGCGCGGCGACATCGGCTCCACGGCCGAGCAGTACGCCATCGAGGCCTTCGAGCGCTACGGCGCCGACGCCGTGACCCTGTCGCCCTTCATGGGCTTCGACTCGGTGGCGCCCTACCTCAAGCACCAGGGCAAGGGCGCTTTCCTGCTCTGCCGCACCAGCAACCCCGGCGGCTCCGACCTGCAGGGCCAGCGCCTGGCAGGCATCGAGGGCCAGCCCTTCCTCTACGAACACGTCGCCCGGCTGGCGCAGGGCCCGTGGAACCTCAACGGCCAGCTCGGCCTCGTGGTGGGCGCGACCTATCCGGCCGAGATCGAGCGCGTGCGCGAACTCGCACCGACGGTGCCGCTGCTGATTCCGGGCGTCGGCGCCCAGGGCGGCGATGCGGTGGCCACGGTGCGCGCCGGCTGGCGCCCCGATGCGCCGATCATCGTGAACTCGTCGCGCGCCATCATCTACGCCTCCTCGGGCGACGACTTTGCCGAGGCGGCCCAAAAGGCCGCACGCTCTACGCGCGACGCGCTCGAAGCCGCGAAGCCCTGATCGTCAGGCGCGGCGCAGCCTGGTGAAAGCTTCGAACTCCCAGTTGCGCATGCCCAGCAGCAAGGTGTAGCCCTCGCGGTCCTTCGCGGCCAGCTTCTGGTCGGTCTGGTGCTGCTGCGCAAAGTCCTGCGCCACGCGCTGCAGGCGTTCGAGGAAGGCCGGCGCGAGCGAGCGGCTGATCTGCCCGTGCACCAGCAATAGCCCCTCGGCCGGGCCGTCGAAGCCGCCCGCGTAGTAGTCGAGCACCACGTTCTCGCGAAAGAACTCCATCACCGGGCCGTGCGGCCGCCAGCGGAAGGTCTTGGCCAGCTTCAGCCGGTAGCGGTTCAGCGGGCGCAGCTCGATGATGCCGATGCGGTCCAGTTGCGCCAGGCAGCCGATGCACTCGGCCTCGCTGATCCGGTAGGCCGCCACGATCTGCTCCAGCGTCCACTGGCTCAGCACGCTGATGGCCACCAGCAGCAGCTTCTTGTCCTTGACCACCGCCTTTTCCTGCTCGTGCGTGAGTTCCTTCAAGAGCGGCTGGGCGTCGGCCACGCGGCGCGCCAGCTCGGCGAAGTCGATCTTGAGCGCGCGGCAGATCGCGTCGACCCGCGACAGCGGCATGTCGCTCTTGGCCAGCATGCGCTTCACGCTGGATTCGGCCATGTCGAGCGAGCGCGCCAGGTCGGCGTAGGTCATGCGGGCGCTCTTGAGTTCGTTCTTGAGGGCTTGGACGAGGTCGACGGTGGTGCTCATGAGGGTGGCGTTGCGGAAAAAGGTATTAGAAAAAGATACCGAAAGGTGTGAATTAGTGCCTCGTATCGATTCTCGATGCCTGTGGAGCGACTGGCAACTAAATTCCGCGGCTCCTGCCATCCACCACCGAGGACCGCCATGCCTTTGCCCACCCTCAGCCGCCGCGAACGCGGACTGCYCTTCACCTTCGCGCTGCTCGCGCTGGTGGCCCTGTTCGGCCCGGCATTGCCGGCGGCCGAGGTGGCCATTGCCTCGGTGTTCGCCGACGACCGCAGCTGGCACGGCCTGCCCAACGCGATGGACGTGCTGAGCAACCTGCCCTTCCTGCTGATCGGCTTCTGGGGCCTGTACCGGCTCAACCGGATCGACCGCGCCCACCAGGAGGCGTTGGCGCAGTTCCCGCTGGCACCGCCGGCCAACGATCCGCCGGACAACACGCTCGACTGCGCCTGGCTTTTCTTCGCGGGGCTGGTTGCCACCGCCGCGGGATCGGCCTTCTTCCACCTGGTGCCCGATGGCGCCCGGCTCGCGGCCGACCGTGCCGGCATGGCGGTGGCTTTTGCGGGGCTGATCGGCATCGCGGTCTGCGAGCGCGTGAGCCAGCGCGCCGGCTGGCCGGCCGCCTGGTTCGTGCTGATGGCCGGGCTGCTGTCGGCCGAGGTGTTCCAGGAAAGCGGCAACGTGCTGCCCTGGGCGATCGTGCAGTTCGGCGGCATGGCGCTGGTGCTCACGCTCGCGCTGGCCACGCCGATGCGCGGCGCGGTCGGGCTCAAGCTGGGCTGGGTGATCTGCTTCTATGCGCTGGCCAAGGTCTTCGAACTGGCGGACCACGCGATCTACGAGGCGGCGCAGCAGGTGGTTTCGGGCCACACCCTCAAGCACCTGACCGCATCGCTGGCGGGCCTGCCGGTGCTGGCGGCGCTGCGCAAGCTCGACATGAACTGGCGCGCGACCCTGCTGCGGCACAATCCCGACGCAGCCGCCGCCCTGACGGCATGAGGAGAATTCTTCGAATGACAACCCCCGCCGCTGCTGCCACTGCCGCCACCGCGCCCCACGAGGCGAACGCCCACGCCAACCAGTTCGCGCTTCTCAGGCAGCGGCGCTTCGCGCCCTTCTTCTGGACCCAGTTCGCGGGCGCGGCCAACGACAACCTCTTCAAGTTCGCCTTCACCGTGATGGTGACCTACCAGCTCCAGCTGAGCTGGATGCCGCCGGCCATGGCGGGCCTGGCCATCGGCGCGCTGTTCATCCTGCCGTTCCTGCTGTTCTCTGCGACGGCGGGGCAGCTCACCGACAAGTTCGACAAGACGAAGATGATCCGCTTCGTCAAGAACCTCGAGATCGCGATCATGCTGATTGCGGCCTGGGGCTTCGTGCGCGCCGATGCGGTGGTGCTGCTGGGCTGCGTGTTCCTCATGGGCCTGCATTCCACGCTGTTCGGGCCGGTCAAGTTTGCCTACCTGCCGCAGGTGCTCGACGCGCGCGAGCTCACGGGCGGCAACGGCATGGTCGAGATGGGCACCTTCGTCGCCATCCTGCTCGGGCAGGTGGCGGGCGGGCTGCTGGTGGCGCTGCCGCAGGTGGGCCACGCCACGGTGGCGGTGGCCTGCGTGCTGCTGGCACTGGTCGGGCGCGGCGTGGCGCAGGCCATTCCGCGGGCGCCCGCCACCGACCCGGGCCTGGTGATCAACTGGAACCCGTTCAGCGAGACCTGGCGCAACCTCAAGCTCGCGCACGGCAACATCGTGGTGTTCCGCTCGCTCCTGGGCATCTCGTGGATGTGGTTCTTCGGCGCGGTGTTCCTGAGCCAGTTCCCCAGCTTCGCGAAGGAAGTGCTGCACGGCGACGAGCAGGTGGCCTCGCTGCTGCTGGTGGTGTTCTCGGTGGGCATCGGCGCGGGCTCGCTGCTGTGCGAGACGCTGAGCCGGCGGCAGGTGGAGATCGGCCTGGTGCCGCTGGGCGCGATCGGCATGAGCGTGTTCGCCATCGACCTGTACTTTGCGTCGCGCGGGCTGCCGCCGTCCGCCGGCATGGGGCTGGGCGCCTTCATGGGCCAGGCCGCGCACTGGCGCGTGATGGCCGACCTGGCGCTGCTGTCGCTCTTCGCGGGGCTCTACAGCGTGCCGATGTACGCGCTGATCCAGCTGCGCAGCCAGCCCACGCACCGCGCACGCATCATCGCGGCCAACAACATCCTCAATGCGCTGTTCATGATCGGCAGCTCGGTGATCGCGGGTGCCTTGCTCGGCGCCGGCTTCACGATTCCGCAGATCTTCCTGTTCACGGGCATTGCCAACGCGCTGGTGGCGTTCTACATCTTCATGCTGGTGCCGGAATACCTGCTGCGCTTCATCGCGTGGATGCTGTCGCRCTTCGTCTACCGCTTCGASATCAAGGGCGASKMGCACATTCCCACCGAAGGCGCCGCGGTGCTGGTGTGCAACCACGTGAGCTTCATCGACGCGATATTGCTGATGGCCGCAAGCCCGCGCCCGATCCGCTTCATCATGGACCACCGGATCTTCAAGGTGCCGGTGCTCGGCTGGCTGTTCAAGCTGGCCAAGGCGATTCCGATCGCGCCGCAGAAGGAAGACCCGGCGGCCTACGAAGCGGCCTTTGCCAGGGCGCTGGGCGTGCTGCGCGAAGGCGACCTGCTGGCCATCTTTCCCGAGGGCGCGATCACGCGCGACGGCCAGCTGCAGCCCTTCAAGGGCGGCGTGATGAAGATCATCGAAAGCGCGCGCGCCGAAGGCATCGAGCCGCCGGTGATCCCGATGGCGCTGACCAATCTCTGGGGCTCGTACTTCAGCCGCATCGAGCTGCGCGGCGGCGAGAACGTGGCCATGGCCAAGCCCTTCCGCCGCGGCTTCTTCAGCCGCGTGGGGCTCAACGTCGGCCATGCCGTGCCACCGCCCGAGGTGCGGCCCGAGGCGCTGCAGCAGCGCGTGAGCGGATTGCTGGCCGCCTGAGGCGCCAGAAAAGTATCTTTTCCAGATACCAGTAGCGGCTCAAACCGGAACTGGTCGAAGCATTCGAGCCCCGCGGTGCGGGAGCGAACCATCATTCGCTCACCTTCACTACGCCGCGAGGCACGCATGCAAACCTTCCCTTCCACCACCGTTTCGATCCAGCGCGACACGCGGGCCTGGCAGTTCCAGGTCTGGGCTTCGTTCGCGACCGCTGTGTTCCTGTGCGCCACCGGCCTGAGCTGGCTGCCGGGCGAAGCGCTGGACCGGGCGTTCATGGTGATGGGCTATGTGTTCTGCCTGAGCACCGCCTTCATGCTGGCCAAGTTCGTGCGCGACAGCCAGCCAGCGACCGCCGGCGGCACCGCAGCGAGCCGCGACGTGCCGATGTGGCGCCTGGTGGTCTGGGGCAGCTTCTTCACTGCGATGGGCCTGACCGGCTGGGGCCTGGTCCGCATGGAGATCAACGACGCCTACAAGGCCTTCCTCGGTGTGAGCTGGCTGTTCCTGATCAGCTCGGCCTTCACGCTGGCCAAGACCCTGCGCGACCGCCACGAAGCCGACCTGATCGACGCGCGCCTGCAGGGCCGCCGCGCCGCCCGCCAGGAAGCCGCTGCCGCCGGCTCGGCCGAATGAGCGCCGCCTTCTTTTTCATCATCCATCCACGAAAGACCGTCATGAAAAAATCCGTTGCTGCGCTTCTGGTTGCCGCCTGCACCGCTTTCGCGGGCGCCGCGCTGCCCTTCCATGCCCAGGCGCAGAGCGAGGCTTCGGCGGCGCTCTCGCTGCTGCCGGTGGCCTCGGTCGTGGGCGCTGCCTCCGCGGTGGGCGCCTCCGCGGCGGCCGTGGTCGCGCTGCCCGCCGCACTCTCGGTGGGCGGCTCGATGCTCACGGTGGTGGCGGTCGAGGCCTCGGCCGATGGCACCGTCTACCTGCTGGAGCGTGCCTCGGACGGCGCGCGTGCCAGCGTCAAGGTGATGGGGCGCGCGGCCAACGGCGTTTCGGCGGCGGTGGGCACGGGCGTCCTGGTCAGCGTGATCGGCAGCGGCGTCGTGCTGTCGGCCGCGGGCGAGGTGCTGGCCTTCGTGCCCAATGCCATCGGCCGCGCGCTGCTGCACAACGAGAGGCTGTCGTGAAGCGCGCGGTCTTTCCTGCGCTCCTGCTCGCGCTCGCTGTGGCGCTGCCGCTGCAGGCGCAGGCCGGCCGCTCCTGCGAGCAGGCCAGGCCGACCGCCGAACTGATCGTCAAGGGCATGCAGATGGCGGAGCGCACCTCGCAGCAGCTCGATGCCAGCGGCGCGCGCGCCGTGCTGCTGGCGCGCGCCGGGCAGGACCTGGGCAAGTACGGCCTGCGCTATTCGCACCTGGGCATCGCCTACAAGACCGACGAGGGTCCATGGCGCGTGGTGCACAAGCTCAACCAGTGCGGCAGCGCCGTGGCCGCGGTCTACCGGCAGGGGCTTGGCGAATTCTTCCTCGACGACCTGTGGCGCTACGAAGCCGCCTGGGTCGTGCCCACGCCCGCCGTGCAGGCGCAGCTGCTGGCCGCGCTCCGCGAGCCGCCTGCGCGCATCGTGCGGCTGAACATCGCGCCCTACAGCATCGTGAGCTACGCCTGGGGGCAGAAGTACCAGCAGTCGAACCAGTGGGCCATCGAGACGCTGGCCGCGGCGATGGAGCCGGCCACCATCAACAGCCGCGCGCAGGCGCAGGCATGGATGCAGTTCAAGGGCTACGAGCCGACCACGCTCAGGCTCGGCCCGCTCACGCGGCTGGGCGGCCGCGTGGGCTCGGCCAACGTGGCTTTCGACGACCATCCGAACGAGAAGCGGTTCTCGGACCGCATCGAGACGGTGACGGTCGACTCGGTGTTCGCATGGATGCCGCGCGCGGGGCTCGGCGCGGCGCCGGTGGCGTTCAAGCTGCCATAAGAAATCTCTCTCTCCTACCGAAAGAATGAAATGAGCAAGTCACTGCGTCTGTCCGAAAAATGGTTTCGCCGCGGGCTCTGGCTCGTGGCGCTGGCGTTCGCGATCTTTTTGATCGGGCTCGGCGGCGCCGTCGTGGACGACCTGCCGCGGGTCGAGCGGGCGCTCGAGCTCGACGACTTCATCGACCGCCCCGCGGCCGAGCCGCTGCGCAGCACGATCAAGGCATCGGAGGCCGCCGAGCTGCAGGCGACGCGGCAGCTGGAGCAGGTCCGCCTGCAGCAGAGCGCCGCGCGGCAGGCCAGCGCCAACGCGCGCGAGACCTTCGGCAACTGGATCGCCACGCGGCGCGCCACCGCGCAGCCCGACCAGGACACGGAGCTGATCGCACGCACCAAGCAGCTCGATGCCTTCAAGCAGAAGGAGGACGAGGTCCAGCGCCTGGTGAATGCGCAGCAGCAGGCCGTGCTCGACGCGCGCCAGGCCGAGCAGCGCGCCCGGGAGGCGCTGTCGCTGCTGGAGCGCGATGCGCGCGAAAAGCTCGACGCCGAGTACCGCCGCGTCGAACTGCGCGTGTTCGCCTACCGCCTGGCGCTCACGCTGCCGCTGCTGGTCGTGGCCGGCTGGCTGTTCGCAAAGAAGCGCAAGAGCACCTACTGGCCCTTTGTCTGGGGCTTCATCTTCTTTGCGCTGTTCGCCTTCTTCGTCGAGCTGGTGCCGTACCTGCCAAGCTACGGCGGCTATGTGCGCTACGTGGTGGGCATTGTGGTCACGGTGCTCGTGGKGCGCTATGCGATCGTGGCGCTCAACGCCTACCTCGCGCGCCAGAAGCTCGCCGAGCAGCAGCCCGACCAGGTGCGCCGCGAGGAGCTCAGCTACGACGTCGCACTCGCGCGGCTCGGCAAGGGCGTGTGCCCCGGCTGCGAGCGCCCGGTGGACCTGAAGAACGGCGAGATCGACTTCTGCCCGCACTGCGGCATCGGCCTGTTCGACCACTGCGGCCAGTGCGAAACGCGCAAGAGCGCGTTCTCGAAGTTCTGCCATGCCTGCGGCACCTCCGCGGCCGCAACGCAGGCGCCGCACACACTGTGACCGGCACTGCGCAATCGGTCACGCTGGGCGCGCCGGTTCAGCCGGCCACGTAGCGAAAGCGCCGCACGGTCGTGCTACAACCCCGGGCTGCGTCACGCAACGCCGTGCCGCGGGTTTTCCCATTCACATTGACGGAGCACACCCATGAGCATTTTCGGCAAGATTTTTTCCAAGATTTTTCCGTCGGCCAACGCCGCTGAAGTCGTCGCCGCACCGCCGGCGGCTGCACCCGGCGCGCCGGCCGCTGTCGCACCGCCGCCTGCGATCCCACTGGGCGACGTGCCCGCCGTCCTGGACGCGATGCCTGGTGCCGCCGGCCTGAACTGGCGCACCTCGATCGTCGACCTGCTCAAGTTGCTGGGCCTGGACAGCAGCCTCGCCGCGCGCAAGGAACTGGCCAGCGAAATTCTCTACAGCAACGGCGAACCGGGTTCGGCCGAATGGAACATCGGCCTGCACAAGCAGGTGATGACTCGCATCGCCGCCAATGGCGGCACGCTGCCAGCCGAACTGCGCGACTAAATAAAGTAAAGGCGGCTTCTGCCGAAAAGGGAATTTCCAGGAACACCGCGGAACCGGCTTCGCCGGGCCGCTGGTGTTGCCCCCGG
>NZ_JBFTPJ010000138.1:0-8704 GCF_056398445.1 Variovorax sp. 01T439_2 | reverse complement strand
GCGCTCTCGAGCGCGCGCAGGTAGTCCGCCTCGGTCACGGCCAGCCGCTGGATGTCGTTGAGAAAACCGTCGTTGCACTCGAAGACCAGCGGATTCACCGTCGGCAGCGACCGGCCGCTCTCGGGGTTGGCCGCTATGCAATGGCGGACCTGCGCCGTGGCCACCGTGCCGACCGAAAACGTGTTGGTCAGCGCAATCGGCGTCTCCAGCACGCCGAGCTCTGCGAGCTGCACCAGCCCCACGCTCTTGCCGAAGCCGTTGAGCACCACGGCGGCGGCCGGCACCTTGTCGCGGAACGGATCGCCCGCATGCGGACGGATCACTGTCACGCCGGTCTGCACGCCGCCGTCGTCGAGCGTGCGGTGGCCGACCGTGACGCCTTCGACGTCGGTGATCGCGTTGCGCGTGCCTTGCAGCAAGGTGCCGATGTAGGGCAGGGAGTTCGCTGGCATCAAATGGATGGGTTATTCGCGGTCGATCTTCGGATCGAGCGCGTCGCGCAGTGCATCGCCCAGCAGGTTGAACGCCAGCACGGTGAAGAAGATGGCCAGGCTCGGGAACAGCGCCACGTGCGGCGAGGTCACCATGTCGGCGCGGGCTTCGCTGAGCATCGCGCCCCATTCGGGCGTCGGCGGCTGCGCGCCCATGCCCAGGAACGAGAGGCTGGCGGCCGTGATGATCGAGGTGCCCACGCGCATCGAAAAATACACGACGATCGACGAGATGGTGCCCGGCAGGATGTGCCGCACGATGATGGTCCAGTCCGACGCGCCGATGCTGCGCTCGGCCTCGATGTAGGTCTGCTGCTTGAGCACCAGCGTGTTGCCGCGCACCAGTCGCGCGAAGGCCGGCACGCTGAACACCGACACCGCCACCACCACGTTCGTCATGCTGCTGCCGAGGATGGCAACCACGCCAAGCGCCAGAAGAATGCCGGGGAAGGCAAAGAGCACGTCGGAGATGCGCATCACGATGCGGTCCCACCAGCCTTCGTAGTAGCCCGCGAGCAGGCCGAAGGCCGTGCCGACGAAGCCACCCACCAGCACCGAGAGAAAGCCCGCCATCAGCGAGATGCGCGCACCCATCAGGATGCGGCTGAAGATGTCGCGCCCCAGCGGATCGACGCCGAACCAGTGCGTGGCCGAAGGCCCCGTGTTCAGCATGTCGTAGTCGAAGAAGTTCTCCGGGTCGAAGGGCACGATCCACGGCGCGAACACCGCGACGAACACCAGCAGCAGCACGAACAGCGCCGCGACGATGCCCACGGGCTGCTTCTTGAAGCGGCGCCAGCATTCGCCCCAGGGCGTGCGGACCTTGCCCGCAGTTTGGACCGCCACGACGGGCGGAGTGATCGATTCGGCAGTCACGCCGGTGGCTTGCGTCATGTCGGCTGCCTCACTTGTAGCGGATGGTCGGGTTGATGTAGCCGTACAGCACGTCCACCACGAGGTTGATCAGGATGAATTCGAGCGAGAACAGCAGCACCAGCGTCTGGATCACGGGGTAGTCGCGCATCTGCACGGCGTCGACCAGCAGGCGCCCGAGGCCCGGCCAGTTGAAGACCGCCTCGACCAGGATCGAGCCGCCCAGCAGGAAGCCGAACTGCAGCCCCATCATCGTGACCACCGGGATCAGCGCATTGCGCAGGCAGTGCTTGATGATGACGGTGCGCTCGCGCACGCCCTTGGCACGCGCGGTGCGAACGAAATCTTCCTGGATCACTTCGACGAACGAAGCGCGCGTGAAGCGCGCCATCACGGCAGCCACCGCGGCACCCAGCGTGATCGAGGGCAGGATGTAGTGCTTCCAGCTGCTCGCGCCCACCGTGGGCAGCCAGCCGAGCTGGACCGAGAAGATCTGCATCAGCAGCATGCCGAGGGCAAATGCCGGAAAGGAGATGCCCGACACGGCCAGCGTCATGCCGAGCCGGTCGGGCCATTGGTTGCGGAACACGGCAGAAACAATGCCGATGCCCATGCCGAAGATCACGGCCCACACCATGCTGGTGATGGTCAGCATCACCGTGGGGAAGAAGCGCTCGCCGATCTCCATCGACACCGGCCGCCGCGTGCGGATCGAGGTGCCGAAGTCGCCCTGCAGCATATGGGAGAAGAAGCTCACGAACTGCTGGGGCAGCGGCTTGTCGAGGCCCAGCTCCTGTCGCACCACGGCGATCGTCTGCTCGTCAGCGTCCTGGCCGGCGGCAAGGCGCGCCGGATCACCGGGCAGCATGTGGACGAACAGGAACACCAACACTGCCACGATGAGCAGAGTCGGGACCAGGCCCAACAGTCGTTTGAGGAAGTAATTCAGCATGGGGTGCGGTTGTCGCGAGCGGGCGATGGCGCAGTGCCACCGCCCACCGGACAGTCAGTCAGGAAACGAAGAGGCGGCGATCAGTTCGACACTGCAATTGCGTCGATGTTGATGTTGCCGTCAGGCATCACGAACACGCCCGAGAGCCGCTTGGCATGCGACGACAGGTTTTGCTCCGTGACCAGCGGAATGCGTGGCAAGTCCTTCTGGAGCTGTTCCTGAGCGGCCTTGTAGAGCGCGGCCTTTTCCTTGTCGTCCACTGTGACGAGCGCCTTGGCGATATTGCCGTCGACCAAGTCGTTTTTGTAGTACGCGTAGTTGGCAAGCTTCGGCGGCCAGGCTTCCGAGGCGAACAGCGGGCGCAGCGCCCAGTCGGCTTCGCCGGTAGAAGACGACCAGCCAACGTAGTACAGGCGCACCTTGGCGGTTGCCGGATCGGCCCAAGTTTCGACCCATTCGGCGCGTTGGCCTACCTCGAGTGCCTGTACCTGCAGCTTGATACCCACTTGCGCGAGCTGTTGCTGCAGGAACTGGATCACCTTCTGCGAGGTCRTGTTGTTGTAGTGGCTCCAGAGGACCGACTCGAAGCCATTCGGATAGCCGGCTTCTGCGAGCAGTTGCTTCGCCTTCTTGACGTCGTAGCCGATCGGCGCCATCTTTTCGGCGAACTTGACACCCTGCGGCACGAAGCCCTGCGCCGGAAATGCGAAGCCGCTGAAGGCGACTTTGGCGAGCGCATCCTTGTTGATGGCATAGCCAATGGCTTCGCGCACCTTCGGGTTGTCATAAGGCTTTTGCATCACGTTGAATGTGAGGAAGCGCGTGATGATCGACGGCGTGGCCACCACTTCGAGCTTCTCGCTCTTCTTCAGCAGGTCGGCCTGCTCGTAGGGAATGGGATAGGCGAAGTCGGCTTCGCCGGTCTGCAGCATCGCGGCGCGCGTGTTGTTCTCGAGCACCGGCTTCCATGAGACCGTGTCGATCTTCGGATAGCCCTTCTTCCAGTAGCCGTCGAACTTCTTCGCCTTGACGGCTTCGGTCTGCTTCCACTCGACGAATTCGAAGGGGCCGGTGCCCACGGGGTGGAAAGCGATGTCCTTGTTGCCCCATTTCTTGAGCGCGGTGGGCGAGATCATCGCGGCCGAGGCATGGGCCAGCGAGTTGATGAAAGGGCCGAAGGGCTCCTTCAGCGTGATGCGCACGGTCGTCGGGTTGAGCGCCTCGACTTTGCCCACGCGGTTGAACTGGTTGTAGCGCAGCAGCTTGTTGTCCTGGTTGAGCACGCGGTCGAGCACGAACTTCACGGCCTCTGCGTTGAAGTCAGTGCCGTCGTGGAACTTGACGCCGGTGCGCAGCTTGATGGTGTARACCAGGCCGTCCTTCGACACGTCGTAGCTCTCGGCCAGCACGTTCTGCACCTTCAGGTCCTTGTCGAACTGGAACAGGCCTTCATAGAAGGTCTTGGTCACAGCCGTGGTGATGGTGGTGTTGGTGTTGTACGGGTCCAGCGTTTCGGGCTGGTAGCCGATCGACAGCACCACGTCTTTCGCGGCCAGCGCCGTGCCCGATGCAGCCAGTGCGGCCAGGCCCAGCAGTGCCGATGCCCATCGCAGGGAGGAAGAAGATTGCTTCATGGAAAGAAACTCCAGTCGGTTCGAGAAAAAAAGCAGGAGGGCCTGCGGGTTGAAAAAAATCTGCCGGTCGCTCAGAAGGCGCCGCCGATGGCATGCCGTGCCACGAAGTGGCCGGGCGCCACCTGCACCAGCGGCGGCACGTCGGGCTCGTCGCCCACGGCGCGGATCGGGCTCGGGATCTCGCCTTCGAGCAGCGCGCGCGGCTTGTGGCGGCGCGACGGGTCGGCCACCGGCACCGCGGCCATCAGCTTGCGGGTGTAGGCGTGCTGCGGCGCTTCGAACACGGCGCGGCGCGGGCCGATCTCGACGATCTGGCCGAGGTACATCACGGCCACGCGGTGGCTGATGCGTTCCACCACCGCCATGTCGTGCGAGATGAAGAGAAAGGCCACGCCCAGCTCGCGCTGCAGGTCGAGCATGAGGTTGACGATCTGCGCCTGGATCGACACGTCCAGCGCCGACACCGATTCGTCCGCCACCACCACCTTGGGGTTGAGCGCGAGCGCGCGTGCGATGGCGATGCGCTGGCGCTGCCCACCCGAGAACTCGTGCGGATAGCGCTGCGCCACCTCGGGCGGCAGGCCGACCTTCTGCAGCAGCCAGTCGACGCGCTGCTGCGCCTCGGCGCCCTTGGCGATGTTGTGGATGAGCAGCGGCTCCATGATCGAGAAGCCCACGGTCACGCGCGGATCGAGCGAGGCGAACGGGTCCTGGAAGATGAACTGGATGTTGCGGCGCAGGGCCTGCAGCTCGCGCGTGGGCAGCTCGCGGATGTTCTGGCCGCCGAACTCGATCGCGCCGCTCTGGCTCTCGACCAGGCGCAGCAGCGAGCGGCCCGTGGTCGACTTGCCGCAGCCCGATTCGCCGACCAGCGCCAGCGTCTCGCCGGGGTAGAGGTCGAAGCTGATCTTTTCCACCGCATGCACGCGGCGCTTCACGCGGCCGAACAGGCCGCTGCGCACGTCGAAGCGCGTGACGAGGTCGCGCACGCGCAGGATCGGGCCCGCGCCCTCGCGCACGGTGGTCTGCGGCGTGGTGTGGGTGGACGGCACCGTCTCGGGCGTGCCCTCGGTGCGCAGCAGCTCGAACTTGGCGGGCAGGTCGGTGCCCTGCATCGCGCCGAGCTTGGGCACGGCCGACAGCAGCGCCTTGGTGTAGGGGTGCTGCGGCGATGCGAACACCGTATCGGAACTGCCCGCTTCGACCTTGTCGCCGCGGTACATCACGAGCACGCGGTCGGCAATCTCGGCCACCACGCCCATGTCGTGCGTGATGAAGAGCACGCCCATGCGCATCTCCTTCTGCAGCTCGCGGATGAGCTGGAGGATCTGCGCCTGGATGGTCACGTCGAGCGCGGTGGTGGGCTCGTCGGCAATCAGCAGCTGCGGCTTGCACGAGAGCGCCATCGCGATCATCACGCGCTGGCGCATGCCGCCCGAGAGCTGGTGCGGAAAGCGGTCGAGCACGTTGCGCGCTTCGGGAATGCGCACCAGCTCCAGCATGCGCAGCGCCTCGGCGCGCGCGGCCGCGTTGCTCTTGCCCTGGTGGATGCGGATGGCCTCGGCAATCTGCTCGCCGGCGGTGAACACCGGGTTGAGCGAGGTCATCGGCTCCTGGAAGATCATCGCGATGTCGGCGCCGCGGATGTTGCGCATCTCGGTGTCGCGCGCCTGTGCGAGGTCGAGCACTTCGCCATTGCGGCGGCGAAACGCCATGCGTCCGCCCAGGATGCGTCCGCCGCCGTGTTCCACCAGCCGCATCAGCGCGAGCGAGGTCACCGACTTGCCCGAGCCCGACTCGCCGACCACCGCGAGCGTTTCGCCATGGTCGACGTGGAAGGAAAGGTTCTTGACCGCATCGACCGTGCGCTCGGAGGTCGAGAAGCGCACGGTGAGATCGTCGACGGCGAGAACGCGGCCGTCTGGCAGGGCGAGGGAAGGGGAGGACATGGTGCGAGAAAAAAACGTGTGCGTGTCAGGCGAAGATGGCTGTTGCGGGTGCCTCGTCGCCGCGCGCGTGGCCGCGGTACATGCCTTCGGTGTTGAAGGCGAGGCTCAGGTTGCCGTGGCGGTCGATGGCGATCAGCCCGCCGGTGCCGCCGATGGCGGGCAGCGACTGGTGCACCACGGCGTGCGTGGCGGCTTCGAGCGTGGCGCCGCCATAGGCCATGCGGGCGCAGATGTCGTAGGCGGCGGCGACGCGGATGAACATTTCGCCGCTGCCGGTGCAGGACACGGCGGCGGTGCGGTCGTCGGCATAGGTGCCGGCGCCGATCAGCGGCGAATCGCCGATGCGGCCGACGCGCTTGTTGGTCATGCCGCCGGTCGAGGTGGCCGCGGCCAGGTGGCCGTGCATGTCGAGCGCGACCGCGCCCACGGTGCCGAGTTTCTTGTCCTCGTCGAGCGGCGGCGTCATGGCCGCGCCTTCGTGGTCCGTCACCACGCGGCCGGTGTCGCGCACGCGGTAGAGCTGCTGGCGCCGCGCCTCGGTGGAGAAGAAGAAGGGCTCGACCATTTCAAGGCCGTGCTCGCGCGCGAAGGCTTCGGCGCCCGCGCCGGCCAGCAGCACGTGCGCGCCGTCCTCCAGCACGGCACGCGCGGCGCGCACCGGGCGGCGCACGTGGCAGACGCCGGCAATGGCGCCGGCCGCGAGCGTGGCGCCGTCCATCACGGCGGCGTCGAGTTCATGGGTTTCCTCGTGCGTGAACACTGCGCCGTGGCCCGCGTTGAAGAGCGGGCACTCTTCGAGCAGTTCGACCGCGAGGCAGGTCGCGTCGAGCGCGGATGCGCCCTTGAGCAACTGCGCCTGCGCGGCCTGCACGATCTTGCGCAAGGCGTCGTGGTAGGCCTGCGCCTGCGCCGCGCTGGTGGTGGCGGCGCTGATGGTGCCGGCACCGCCGTGAATGGCGATGACGGGCGTGATGCTGTTGTTCTTCATGAGGAGGCTTTCTTCTTTTTCCTGGCGGCCCCGGCCGGTGCCGCGCCGGCGGGCAGTGCCGAGGAGACTTCCGCCCGCGGCAGGCCCTGCGCGCCATGCAGCCAGGGCCGCACCGCCTGCAGGATGCGGCTCGCGGACTGCACCGCGCGCGGCGCACGCAGCGCCACCGCGCTGGTCAGTGCCTCGATCAATGCCAGCACGCTGGTTTCGCAGTTCGGCCGGTAGCTGGTTTCGGTCTGGCAATAGAGCGCCACGTCGGCCAGCGGGGCGAGCGGCGAACTCGGGCGGTCGGTCAGCGCCAGAACGGCGCAGCCCTGGCCCTTGGCGATCTGCGCCAGCGCCACCGTGTCGGTGAGGTAGCGCGGAAAGGTCAGGCCGATGAACAGGTCCTGCGGGCCGGCGTGCGTGAGCGTGCGCGCCGCATGCGTGACGCCGCTGACGCTGGACAGCATCCGCACGTCGTTGCAGCTGCCGTCCAGCCCGTGCTGCAGCAGCCCCGCGAGCCAGGCGCTGGCGCCGAAGCCGCCGATGTAGATCGAGCGCGCCTTCAGGACGCGCTGCACCGCGGCGTCGCAGGCGGCGTAGTCGAGCGACTGGCGCGTGGCCTCGATGTTGCGCCGGCTCTCGTCGAGCGCGGTGGCAAACACCTCGGCCACCGTGGTCGGATGTTCCAGGTTGCCGCGCAGCCGCTCCACCGGCGCCACCAGCGATTCGAAGCCGCGCACGAGCTCGGCGCGGAAGGTGGCGTAGCCGTCGAAATCCAGCGCCCGTGCAAAGCGGTTGGCCGTGGCCACTGACACGCCGACCGCGGCCGCGAGCTCGTCGATCGGCAGCGTGGCGACTTGCAGCGGGTGCTCCAGCACGAAGTCGGCCACCTGGCGGTGCGAACGCGTCAGCCGCGGCAGCGCCTGCGCAATGCGCTGGGCCACGGTGGTGCCATTGGTGTCGACGTTGGTGCTCATGGGGCGGGCGATGCACCTCGAAGGGTGCGCGCAATGAAAATGAATTTACAAATATATGTCAGATAAGAAAATTTTCTGTCATTTTCGAACGATATCGCAAGTAGCGGGCCAGGAACGAGGGGTTTTGGCGTGAAACCAAGGGATTACCCTGACTTCATCTTGGAAGCCCACCATGCGGCTTCTTGACTCTCCCACGGTGTGAAGGCCGAGACTTTGTTCTTTGTTGGCTCTGGAAGGAGAACTCCATGGAACATCCCACGGTACCGGCTGCTGGGGCACGCTTGTCTCTTGCCGAGGTTGTTGCGCGGTCCGGCGCATCTGCGCAACTGCTGCGCGACTGCGAGTCGCTCGGACTGCTCGACGGCACGGCGCGTACCGACGGCGATGGCTGCCTCTATGACGAACGCGCCGTGCCGACGCTGCGCTTCGTGCGAAGGGCGCACGCGCTGGGTTTCGAAACACCGGAGGTCGTCGAGCTGCACGCCTTGTGGCGCGACGGACATCGCGCGAGCTTCGATGTGAAGCGCGTCGCGCTCGAGCGGGCCGACGACCTCGCGCAGCGGATTGAGGAGCTGGCGCACATGCAGCGCCTGCTGGAGCGCCTGGCCCATTGCTGCGAAGGCGACGAGCGTCCGGATTGCCCGATCCTGGATGARCTGGCCGGGCTTGAGGGGTTCGCCGGCTGCGAAGCGCGGCGAGGCGAAGGGCTCATGCAGGCGGCTACGCAGCCGCCTTCTTCTTCTGCATGAACACGCTCAGCGGATCGTCGGGATAGTCGCCGAAGCGCTCGCGCCGCGCATAGCCCGCGCGCGCATAGAACGCGAGCGCCTCGGGCTGGTGCACGCCCGTCTCCAG
>NZ_JBFTPJ010000137.1:0-8730 GCF_056398445.1 Variovorax sp. 01T439_2 | reverse complement strand
GCACGTTGCCAGCGAGGGGGGCCGTGGCAGGGGTTTGAGTCGACACGTTGGATGCTCGCCGTTTTCTTGACTGTCAGTTTTCCACTGGGCGCTGCGCGCCCCGAATGCACGAAGCCCGCGCCATCCTCAAGCGGGTCGGCGAAGCGACACGAAGTGCGCGAAGACTGGGGGAGAGCTTCATCAGGCGATCTTGAATCGGGCCACCGAGCGGCGCAGTTCCTCGGCCATCTGCGACAGCTCGCGCACCTGCTGGGCGGTGTTGCGGGTACCTTCTCCGGTCTGCTCGGTCACGGCAAAGATGTGCTGGATGTTGGCGGCCACCACGTTGGCCGAATCGGCCTCGCGGGAGGCGGACTGCGAAATCTGCTCGATGAGGTCTGCCAGCCGGCGCGACACGCGGTCGATCTCGGACAGCGCGGTACCGGCATTGTCGGACAGCTTGGCCCCTTCGACCACACCCTGCGTGGAACGCTCCATGGCGCCCACCGCGTCCTGCGTGTCGGTCTGAATGGCCTTCACCAGCGCCGAGATCTGGCGCGTCGCGTCGGCGGAGCGTTCAGCCAGGCGCTGCACTTCTTCGGCCACCACCGAGAAGCCGCGGCCGGCTTCACCGGCCGATGCCGCCTGGATGGCGGCGTTCAGCGCCAGCACGTTCGTCTGCTCGGTAATGTCCGAGATCAGCTCGGTGATTTCGCCGATCTCCTGCGACGACTCGCCCAGGCGCTTGATGCGCTTGGAGGTTTCCTGGATCTGGTCGCGGATGGAGTTCATGCCGCCGATGGCGTTCTGCACGGCCTGCAGGCCCGAGGAGGCAGCCTGCAGCGACTGGCGCGCCACCGTGGCGGACTCCTGCGCCTGCGAGGACACGCCGTTGATCCGCTCGGCCATGGTCACCACCGACTGGCCGGTTTCGCGAATCTCGCGCAGCTGTTCGGTCGAGGCGGCGAGCAGTTCGGTGGAGGTGCTTTCCACCTGCGAGGTGGTCTGCGCCACGCGGGTGGCCGTGTTCTGCACGTTGCCCACCAGCAGGCGCAGTTCTTCCACCGTGTAGTTCACCGAGTCGGCGATGGCGCCGGTGATGTCCTCGGTCACGGTGGCTTCCTGCGTCAGGTCGCCTTCGGCCACCGTCTGCAGTTCGTTCATCAGCCGAAGAATGGCGGCCTGGTTGGCGTTGTTGATGCGGCCGGCCTCTTCGCTGGCCTGCTCGGCCGCGAGACGCTCGCGCTCTGCAACGGCGGCACGTTCGCGGCCTTCGCGCACCTGCACGAAACCGATGGCGCCGGCCAGCGCCAGGGCGGCCAGCGAGAGCACGAACAGCATCACGATCGTTCCGGCGCCAAGGCCGGTGCGCGCGGACAGCTTGTCCTGCAGCTCGCCGAGCGATTTGCGCAGCGGTTCGCTGTCGGTCAGGATGGAAGCCTGCGCTTCGCGCGCGGCCACCAGGCCCTGCAGGTTGCCCAGAATGGCCGAGGCCTGCGTGCGCATCTGCTCGTAGGTCTTGAGAATGGCTTCGAGCTGCTGGCGGGTCTGCGGGTCTTTCGAGCCGGGGAAGCGCTGCTGCGCATTGCCGTCGAGCAGGCCGCGCGTGGTTTCCTGGAAGGTGTTCAGGTCCTTGCCGAGCAGGAACACGGCGTCGGGGTTCACGCCCTCGACCGTGAAGAACTCGTTGGTCGACTTGCCGATGCGCTGGGTCAGCATCACGAGCTGGCCGGCCGCCGAGATTTCAGGCAGCGTGGCGTTCTGCTGCATCTTCAGCGAAGCGACGGTTTCCGTCATTTCGAGCAGCGCGGACGACTGCTGGTTGATGTCGCGCAGGGCGGCGCCCACCTGGGTCAGGATCTGGCGCTGGGCCAGCACGACCTTGGCGCTGGCATCGGCACGGACGACCAAGGGGTTGATCTTGGCCATGTCCTCGTCGTACTGGTTGCCCACGCGCTCCAGGCGCAGGGCGTCGTCGCCGTTGGTCAGGCCCTGCACGCGGCGCGTGAGGTCGTCGGCGCTGTCCTTCACTTCGACGAAGGCCGGGGCGCTGCCCACCAGGGCCTGGGAGATCGACTTTGCGAGCCGCTGCGACTGCATCAGCGACTGGCCGGTGGCGGCCACCTGCTGCGCAAGGCGCTCGGCGCGAAGAATGGCGGAGCCGGCCACCAGCAGCAGCAGCAGCACCACCACCGCGAGCATGATGGCCAGGACGCGCTGCTGGCGCGCCGGGTTCGAACCCGCGCGGCCGCCCGCGGCCTGGGGCACGGCGCCTTCGGGCGATGCCGCCTCGTTGGCCGCCTCGCTGCCGCCGAGCATTTCGTCGGCAAAGCCGGCGGGCAGCGGCGCGGCCGGCGCGCCGTCCTTGCGGGCCAGCCGAATGGTCTTTTCCTCCAGGGCCTGAACCGTGTCGACGTCGTCGAGCGATATGGAACCGGAGCCGTCGACGCGGGCCTTGTCGTTGCCGCTGTTCGCGGGCAGTAATTTCTTGAACTTGTCGGCGATCGAGCTCACGGTCGGTCCTTCAGGTGGTTGTCTTTGGGCTGTGCGGAAGCACTAGGCGCCAATACTCAAAAACTCGGGTTGCTGAGAAAGCGCCTGCAGGTTGATTTCCTGCCAGCGCTCGCCCGCCGCATCGGTGTACAGATGCCCCAGCCAGGCGGGTGCCTGTGCGCCAGGCGGCTCCGAAGCCGTGAAGGCCTCGGCGCCGCGCAGTCCCGCCAGCCGGTCGACCAGCAGCGCGCAGTTCACTTCGAGCAGTTCGTTGAGGGCAACGAGCCGCGATTGCATGCGGGCCGCCTCGGTGGCGGCCGTGTTGTCCGGCGCACCCGAGGCGAATGCCGACAGGTGCACCACGCCATAGAGGCCGCCGCGCAGGTTGGCCACGCCCAGGAACCAGGGCTGCGTGTAGGGCACGGGCTGCGGCGGCGTCCACGGGAAGATTTCCCCCGCGTGGCCGAGTGGGAACAGGTACTTGCCCTCGCCCGCCTCGACCGCGAGCCACGAGGCGGCGACGCCGGTCGTGCGCGCAGCCTGCAGGCGGCTTGCAAGCCGGGACTGGAAGGCTCGGAGAGCGTCGCGATTGGCCATGGACTCGGCAGGCGCCTGCTCAGGCCAGCGCGCTGATCTTGGACATCAGCTCGGCCGCGTTGACCGGCTTCACGATGTAGTCGCGGGCGCCCTGGCGCATGCCCCAGACGCGATCGGTTTCCTGGTTCTTGCTGGTGCACAGGATGATCGGGATGGCGGCGTACTGCGGATCGCGGGCAATGGCGCGCGTCAGCTGGAAGCCGTTCTGGCCGGGCATGACGACGTCCATGAGGATCAGGTCGGGCTGGTCCTCTTCGAGGCGGCGCATGGCGTCTTCGGCGTTTTCGGCGGTCTTGACCGCAAAGCCGTTCTTCTGGAGCAGGTCCGAGAGGAACACCAGTTCCGTCTTGGAGTCGTCGACGACGAGGATTTTTCGAATGGGCATTTACTGCACTTCCTGTTGAAGGGTGCCAAACTGCTGCACGGCCTGCAGCAGCTGGTCTTTGGTGAAGGGTTTGGTCAGGTAGTCCTGCGACCCGACCATGCGGCCGCGCGCCTTGTCGAAGACGCCGTCTTTCGAGGAGAGCATCACGACCGGAACATTGGAGAAATGAGCGTTGCGCTTGATGATGGCGCAGGTCTGGTAGCCGTCCAGCCGCGGCATCAGGATGTCGCAGAAAATCAGATGCGGCTTGTGGTCGTTAACCTTGGAGAGCGCGTCGAAGCCGTCTTCCGCGAGAAGAACCTCGTGCCCGCCCTGCTTCAGAAATATTTCGGCACTGCGCCGGATCGTATTGCTGTCGTCGATGACGAGCACCTTGTAACCTGATCCATTCGGCCCCATTGCACATGCTCCTGCTGAGATGAGACTTGGATGCCCGCCGCACCGTACATCGGCGCAAATCGCGTAGCCCTATGCCATGCTTTCAGATTTCAACCATTTCGAAGTCTTCCTTGCGCGCACCGCACTCAGGACAGGTCCAGTTCATCGGAACATCGGCCCAGGCCGTGCCTGCCGCGATGCCGTCTTCCGGTACACCAACCGCTTCGTCATAGATCCACCCACAAATCAGGCACATCCAAGTTTTCGTATTCATCGGAGCTTAAAGTCCTTGTTCATTAAATGCAACGAGTGTATCTATGCGTATCTCACTGGCGGACGGTAAACGTCGCGCCTATGCCACCATCCAGGGGATTTCGCCCGGCGTATGACCATCTACTTACATCCAGCAGACCACGCCCGCAAACCGGGCAATCTTAACGACCCCTCGCCGGACGCCGAAGAGGTGGCCGAGCGCGACCTGAATCCGCCCTGCGTGCTGGTCTTCAACGCCAGCGATCCGAGCGGCGCGGGCGGCCTGGGCGCGGACGCACTGGCCATGGCCTCGGTCGGCGCGCACATGCTGCCGGTGGTCACGGGCGCCTACGCCCGCGACACGGCCGAGATCTTCGACCATTTCGCCTTCGAGGAAGAGGCCATCGCCGAGCAGGCACGCGCCATCCTCGAGGACGTGGAGGTCCAGCTCATCAAGGTGGGCTTCGTCGGAACGCCCGACGCGCTGAGCACCATCGCCGAGACCGCCTCCGACTACCCCGAGGTGCCGCTGGTGGCCTACATGCCCAACCTTTCCTGGTGGGACGAGGACCTTATCGAGGGCTATCTGGACGCCTTCCGCGAGCTGCTGCTGCCCCAGGCCACAGTGTTGGTTGGAAACCACAGTACGCTGTGGCGCTGGCTGCTGCCCGACTGGAGCGGCGAGCGTCCGCCCGGCGCGCGCGACATCGCCAAGGCCGCCGGCGAGTTCGGCGTGCCCTACACGCTGGTGACCGGCATGGTGCTGCCCGACCAGTTCATCGACAACGTGCTGGCCTCGCCGCAGTCGGTGCTCGCCAGCGAGAAATACGAGCGGCTCGAAGCGGTCTTTGCCGGCGCGGGCGACACGCTGTCGGCCGCGCTGGCCGCCCTGCTCGCGAGCGGCACCGACCTGGTGGCCGCCACCACCGAGGCCCTGGCCTACATGGACCGCTGCCTCGACGCGGGCTTCCGGCCCGGCATGGGCCACGTGCTGCCGGACCGCCTGTTCTGGGCCGAGCCGGAAGACGACGATGACGACGATGAAGACCCCGACGCGCCGCAAGACTTTGCCCTGCCCCCTCACGACACCCGACACTGATGCCAAACGCTGACCAAAACGACATTCTTTTCGAGCGCGCCCGCGCCGTCATTCCCGGCGGCGTCAATTCGCCGGTGCGCGCCTTCAAGGCCGTGGGCGGCACGCCGCGCTTCATCCGCCGCGCCGAGGGCGCCTATTTCTGGGACGCCAACGACAAGCGCTACATCGACTACATCGGCTCCTGGGGCCCGATGATCCTGGGCCACGGCCACCCCGCGGTGGTCGAAGCGGTGCAGAAGGCCGTGCTCGAGGGCTTTTCCTACGGCGCGCCAACCGAGCGCGAGATCGAGCTGGCCGAAGCCATCCTCGCCCTGATGCCGTCGATGGAGATGGTGCGGCTCGTGAGCTCGGGCACCGAGGCCGCCATGAGCGCGCTGCGCCTGGCGCGCGGCGCCACCGGCCGCAAGCACATCATCAAGTTCGAGGGCTGCTACCACGGCCATGCCGATGCGCTGCTGGTGAAAGCCGGCTCCGGCCTTGCCACCTTCGGCCACCCCACTTCGGCCGGCGTGCCGCCCGAGGTCACGCAGCACACGCTGGTGCTCGAATACAACAACATCGCGCAGCTCGAGGAAGCCTTCGCGCTGCACGGCAACGACATCGCCTGCCTGATGATCGAGGCGATTGCCGGCAACATGAACTTCGTGCGCGCCACGCCCGCCTTCGCCGCCCGCTGCCGCGAGCTGTGCACGCAGCACGGCGCGCTGCTGGTGTTCGACGAAGTGATGACCGGCTTTCGCGTCGGCCTGCACGGCGCGCAGGGCGTGCTGGGCATCACGCCCGACCTCACGGTGCTCGGCAAGGTCATCGGCGGCGGCATGCCGCTGGCGGCCTTCGGCGGCCCGCGCGCCATCATGGAGCAGCTCGCGCCGCTCGGCCCGGTCTACCAGGCCGGCACGCTGTCAGGCAACCCGGTGGCCACGGCCTGCGGCCTTGCCACGCTGAAGGAAATCTCGAAGCCCGGCTTCTATGAGGCACTCGGCAAGAAGACGCGCTCGCTCGCCCACGGCCTCAAGGCCGCGGCAGCCGCCGAAGGACTGCCCTTCAACGCCGACAGCGAGGGCGGCATGTTCGGCTTCTTCCTGATGAACGAGCTGCCGCAGAACTACGCGACCGTGATGACCACCGACAACGCGAAGTTCAACGCGCTGTTCCACGGCCTGCTGGAGCGCGGCGTGTACATCGCGCCGGCGCTCTACGAGGCCGGCTTCGTGAGCGCGGCGCATGGCGACGGCGACATTGCCGCGACCATTGATGCGGCGCGGCAGGTTTTCAGGACGCTGCGCTCGCTCTGACCCGTCTGCTGCGGGGCGCCGAAAGACGCCCCGCCCGAGCGCGCAGGCTCAGTGCCGGAAGTGGCGCACGCCCGAGAGCACCATGACCACGCCGCGCTCGTCGGCGGCATCGATCACTTCCTGGTCGCGCATCGAGCCGCCCGGCTGGATCACGCAGCTCGCGCCGGCATCGACCACCACGTCGAGCCCGTCGCGGAACGGGAAGAAGGCGTCGCTCGCCACTGCCGTGCCCTTCAGCGAGAGGCCCGCATGCTCGGCCTTGATGCTCGCGATGCGCGCCGAGTCGAGGCGGCTCATCTGGCCCGCGCCCACGCCCATGGTCATGCCGCCGGCGCAGAACACGATGGCGTTGCTCTTCACGTACTTGGCGACCTTCCATGCGAACAGCAGGTCCTGCAGTTGCTCCGGCGTGGGCTGCTTCTTCGTGACCACCTTGAGGTCGCTCGCCGCGAGCTCGTGGTTGTCGGCGGTCTGCATCAACAGGCCCGAACCAACGCGCTTGACGTCCATGAGGTTGCGGCCGTTGTCCCAGTCGGTGGTGCCGCCTGGCGGCAGTGCGATCTCGAGCACGCGCACGTTCTGCTTGACCTTGGTGGCCTGGAACACGGCGAGCGCCTCGGGCGTGTAGCCCGGCGCCATCAGCACTTCGACGAACTGCTTGGCAATGGCCTGCGCGGTCTCGCCGTCGACCGGGCGGTTGAAGGCGATGATGCCGCCGAAGGCCGAGGTCGGGTCGGTCTTGAAGGCCTTGCCGTAGGCTTCGGCCGCGTCCTTGCCCACGGCCACGCCGCAGGGGTTGGCGTGCTTCACGATCACGCAGGCGGGCACATCGAAGCTCTTCACGCATTCCCATGCGGCGTCGGCATCGGCGATGTTGTTGTAGCTGAGTTCCTTGCCCTGCAGTTGCTTCGCCGACACCAGCGAGCCGGGCGCCGGATGCAGGTCGCGGTAGAACGCGGCCTGCTGGTGCGGGTTCTCGCCGTAGCGCAGGTCCTGCACCTTCACGAAGCGGCCATTGCTTTGCGCCGGGAACAGCGAGCGCGTGGGCGAAGGCTGGCCGATGCTGGCGTCGAAGTCGATGGCCGAGAGATAGTCGCTGATGGCGCCGTCGTAGTCGGCGATGCGGTTGAACGCGGCCACCGAGAACGCGAACTTGGTCTTGTCGCTGAGCTTGCCGCCGGCCTGGAGCTCGGCCAGCGCCACGGCGTACTGCGAGGCGTCGGTCAGCACGCCCACGTCCTTCCAGTTCTTGGCCGCGSWGCGCACCATSGCCGGGCCGCCGATGTCGATGTTCTCGATTGCGTCTTCGAGCGTGCAGCCGGCCTTGGCCACCGTGGCTTCGAAGGGATAGAGATTGACCACCAGCAGGTCGATGGTGTCGATGCCGTGTTCCTGGATGGCCGCCACGTGCGCGGGCAGGTCGCGCCGCGCGAGCAGGCCGCCGTGGATCTTGGGGTGCAGCGTCTTCACGCGGCCGTCGAGCATTTCGGGAAAGCCGGTGTGGTCGGCCACTTCGGTCACGGGCAGGCCGGCATCGGCCAGCAGCTTGGCGGTGCCGCCGGTGGACAGCAGCTTGATGCCCAGCGCATGCAGCGCCTGCGCGAATTCGAGGATGCCGGTTTTGTCGGAGACGGAGATGAGTGCGGTCTGGGCCATGGAATATGCCGTGGAGTTATTTATTTCAGGAGTTTGTGTTCAACCAGCTTCTTGCGAAGCGTGTTGCGATTCAGGCCCAACCATTGCGCGGCCTTCGACTGATTGCCCTCGGCGCGCGTCATCACGACGTCGAGCAGGGGCTTCTCGACCACACGCACGAGCATCTCGTACATGCCGTCGGGTTCGGTGCCGCGCAGATCACGAAAGTAGCTGTCCAGACTGGTGCGCACGCAGTCCTCGATGTGTTTCTTGCTCATGCTTTTTCTTCTCTTCCTCTCAACCGGCGGCGCAGGCCGCCTCCTCTTCACCGGACAGCTCTTCGGCCGCCTGGTGCACGGGCATGCGGTCCATGCGGTCCGCCAACCCGTCGAAATAATCGCCGACCGCGCGCAGTTGCGCAGCGGAGTCTTCGATGGTGTTCATCCGTGCGCGGAAGGCTTCGCCGTCCGGCAGCGTGCGCACATACCAGCCGATGTGCTTGCGCGCGGTGCGCACGCCGCTGAATTCGCCGTAGAGCGCGTAGTGCTCCACCAGGTGGTCGAGCAGCAGGCGGCGCACTTCGGCGACAAGCGGCGGCGCAAGGTGCGTGCCGTGCC
>NZ_JBFTPJ010000136.1:0-8753 GCF_056398445.1 Variovorax sp. 01T439_2 | reverse complement strand
GCCCAGCACCGCGCGCACGGCGGCCGAGGGCTCGTCGCGCAGCAACTCGAACAGGACCGGCATCATCTCGCGCACCGCTTCGCGCGGGGGCGGCACGTGCTGCGCGTTGCGGATGTAGACCTGATGGCCCCGGTAGCCCGCGAGATCCGATGCCGCGAGGAGGCCTGCGGTCACGCTGGGCGAGAACATCGCCCGGAACCAGGCACCGTGGTCGCCCTTGAGAACGTTCCCGGCGTTCGCGCCCGCGAAGATACTCTGGATGGACGCCTTGACCTCGTTGTGCGCAAGCCAATAGCCGTGCGCCGCCATCGCATCCCGGGATTGGTGGTCCTGCTCGTGGATGTCCTCGTTCCAGTCTCCGTTCGCGACGCGGCGAATCAGTTCCGGCGTGACTCTGTAGCCTTCGATGGACAGCGAGTGATAGGCATCGGTGACATAGGCGTCTTCGACCGCGCGCATGTATGCGGCAACGTCGTCAGGCCGGCCCGGCTCCTTCAGCGGGAAGGCGCTCGCCGCATCGTCGCGCATCGAGGCCCACATGAGCCGCAATCTGGAAACATAGGGGGACTCGATGCGGTCGCCCGGAACAATTCGCAGAGGGGTTTCGAATGGATTGGCCTCGGTGACCTGATTGCCCAAGGCCCGCATGAAACCGACGATGTCATCCGCGATCGCGTCCCGGCCCACCGCGCGGAACGCACCGGCGAGGCGGCCGGCAACCGTGCCGTGGTTGCCTTCCGCAAGCACGCGGCTCAGCTCGGACGCGTCGCTGATGGACAGCAGCGCGACTTGCGCGTCCTCGGCGGAGGCCCTGAAGAAGTTCTCCGGCACTTTCAGGAGCGCCTGGGCCAGTGTCATCGTACGGAGATTGCCGACGCTGTCGCGCCGGTCGGCCGCTGGAAAATCCCTCGCCTGGTAGTCCATGAGCGAGAACCCGTTCGGCAAGTCGAGCACGCCGTTCTTGCCCAGTGGCGCATGCACGACGACCTGCTTGGGCAGCAAGGTCGTCCCGGCGTGCAGTTTCAGCGAATATTCCGCCGACACGCACCAGTCGGAGCCGAATCGGGCGTTGCAGTAGGCGGCAATGAAGTCCTTCATCCCCGCGATCCACGGCGTCGTGTCACCAGCCTTGGCGGAAGGGCTGGCGGACATGTACCAACCCTGGATCACCGGCTGGAGAAACCCCGCGCCCACCAACGCTTCGCGATCCGCGCGAGAGAACTCGCCCGTATTGAAGACACTCCGGCCTTGCTCCTGCAAGGTCCGCAGTGCTTCCAGGGCGGTGGCGAGCCGCCGCTGCGCCGGGGTGGCTGTACGAACGGCGACGGGAGTTGCCATGTGCAGGGTCTCGCTTTGCTGGCGGCAGCTGGTAGTCGATTGCCAGGTTCTTTTGCCAGTTGATTGCTAGATTTTATTGCAAATTCATTGCTAGACTATCTTGCAAAGCCCACACTCACTCCACCGTCACGCTCTTTGCCAGGTTGCGCGGCTTGTCGACATCGGTGCCGCGCGCGCAGGCCGTGTGGTAGGCCAGCAACTGCAGCGGCACCACGTGCAGCAGCGGCGAGAGCGCGCCGTAGTGCTCGGGCATGCGGATCACGTGCAGGCCTTCGCTGCCCTTGATCCTGGTGTCGCCGTCGGCCAGCACGTAGAGCACGCCGCCGCGCGCGCGCACTTCCTGCAGGTTGCTCTTGAGCTTTTCGAGCAGGGTGTCGTTGGGCGCCACGGCCACCACGGGCATCTCGCTGGTCACCAGCGCGAGCGGGCCGTGCTTGAGTTCGCCGGCGGCGTACGCCTCGGCGTGGATGTAGGTCACTTCCTTGAGCTTGAGCGCGCCTTCGAGCGCGATCGGATAGTGCAGGCCGCGGCCGAGGAACAGCGCGTTGTCCTTGCGCGCGAAGTCTTCGGCCCAGCCGATGATCTGCGGCTCGAGCGCGAGCACCGATTGCAGCGCGACGGGCAGGTGCCGCATCTCCTTCAGGTAGCGCGCCTCGTCGGCTTCGCTCAGGCGCCCCTTGGTCTGCGCGATGGCGAGCGTCAGCAGGAACAGGCCGGCCAGCTGCGTGGTGAAGGCCTTGGTCGAGGCCACGCCAATTTCCACCCCGGCGCGCGTGATGTAGGCCAGCTTGCATTCGCGCACCATGGCGCTGGTGGCCACGTTGCAGATGGTCAGCGTCTGTTCCATGCCAAGCGAGCGCGCATGCTTCAAGGCGGCCAGCGTGTCGGCCGTTTCGCCCGATTGGCTGATGGTGACCACCAGCGTCTTCGGATCGGGCACCGAATCGCGGTAGCGGTATTCGCTCGCGATCTCGACCTGCGTCGAGATCTTCGCGATGCTCTCGAGCCAGTACTTGGCGGTGCAGCCGCTGTAGTAGCTGGTGCCGCAGGCCAGGATGAGGATCTTGTCGATGTCCTTGAACACGCGGTGCGCGCTGGCACCGGTGGCGCCGTCCTGCCCGACGCCGTCGAACAGCTCGGGCACGATGCCGGCCACGCCCTCGAGCGTGTCGCCGATGGCGCGCGGCTGCTCGAAGATCTCCTTCTGCATGTAGTGGCGGTACGGGCCGAGCTCGGCCGCGCCGCTGTGCGCCTGCACGGTGCGCACCTGGCGCTGCACGGGCTTGTGGTGGCGGTCGACGATCCAGTACTTGCCGGGCTGCAGGTCGACCACGTCGCCTTCCTCGAGATAGACGATCTGGTCGGTCACGCCGGCCAGCGCCATGGCGTCGCTCGCGAGGAAGTTCTCGCCGCCCTCCTTGCCCGCGCCCAGGATCAGCGGCGAGCCGGCGCGCGCACCCACCACGCGCTGCGGCTCGTCGCGGCACATCACGGCAATGGCATAGGCGCCGTGCAGCTGCAGCACCGCGGCCTTCACGGCCTCGAACAGGTCGCCGTCGTAGAGGCTGTCGACGAGGTGGGCGATGACCTCGGTGTCGGTCTGGCTCTCGAACACGTAGCCCTTGGCCTCGAGCGCCGCGCGCAGGGTTTCGTGGTTTTCGATGATGCCGTTGTGCACCAGCGCGATGCGGCCTGGCCGCGCGCCCTGCGCGTCGGCGCCCGGGCCGTGGCTGAAGTGCGGATGGGCGTTGTGCACGGCAGGCGCGCCGTGCGTGGCCCAGCGCGTGTGGGCGATGCCGGTCAGGCCTTCGACATGGTCTTCGCGCACCTGCGTGACGAGGTCCGCCACGCGCGAGGTGGTGCGCGCCCGCGTGAGGCCGCCCGCATGGACCGCCACGCCGCAGGAGTCGTAGCCGCGGTATTCGAGCCTTTGCAGGCCCTGGACCAGGACCGGAACGATGTTGCGATGGGACGCTGCGCCGACGATGCCGCACATGGTGAGCTGCCTTTAATCTGGAGAAGAGGCTCGATGGTAGGAAGCGGATGAAAAAATATGCGGTCGAAATTCGATGGATTTCGAACTTTTCTTTCATCGACTCAGGTAGTTGGATTTTTATTCCATAATCCCATTGAATATGGAACCATTTTCCCCCGATGCAATAGACCTCCGCCTGCTCGACGCGCTCCAGCGCGATGCCTCGCAGACCAACCAGCGGCTGGCCGCCGAGGTCGGCATCTCGCCGCCCACCTGCCTGCGCCGCGTGCAACGCCTGCGGCAGGAGCGGCTGATCGAGCGCCAGGTCGCACTGCTCTCGCCCGACCGGCTTGCGGCGGTGCTGGGCCACGGCCTGCAGGCGGTGGTCGAGATTTCGCTGGACCGGCAGGACGCCGCGGCCCTCGATGCCTTCGAGGCCCGCGTGATCGCCGACGACGCCGTGCAGCAATGCTGGCGCGTCTCGCCGGGGCCGGACTTCGTGCTGGTGGTGGCGGCGCGCGACATGCCGGACTACAGCGCCCTGGCGCAGCGCCTGTTCACGGCCGACGGCAATGTGCGCAACGTCAAGGCCTTCTTCAGCCTGAAGCGCGCGAAGTTCGATCCCAGGGTGCCGCTCACGCCCTGAGGCGCCACGGCAGGCGCCCTTCGATCAGGCCTTCGGCTGCTTCTGCGGCCGCTTCCAGTTCGCAAAACTGACCTGCTTGCCGCGCGCCACCGTGAGCGCGCCGGGCTCGGTCGACTTGTTCACCGTCGAGCCGCCGCCGATGGTGCCGCCCGCGCCAATGGTGACCGGCGCCACCAGCACGCAGTTGCTGCCCACGTGCACGTCGTCCTCGATGACGGTGCGGTGCTTGTTGGCGCCGTCGTAGTTGGCCGTGATGCTGCCCGCGCCGTAATTGACGCGTCGGCCCACGCTGGCATCGCCCAGGTAGGCCAGGTGATTGGCCTTGGCGCCCTCGGCCAGGGTCGAGTTCTTGACCTCGACGAAGTTGCCGATGTGCACCTCGGCGCCCAGCTGCGCGCCCGGCCGCAGCCGCGCGAAGGGGCCGACCAGCGCCCTTTCGCCCACGGTCACGCCGGCCTTCTCGCCGTCGATGTGGGTGAAGGGATGGATCACCGCACCGGCCTCGATGCGCGCATTGGCAATCACGCAATTGGCGCCGACGCGCACGCCCTCGCCCCCGAACCCCGACCCTCCGAACACCCAGTTGACGACGATCTCGACGTCGGCCTCGCAGGCCAGCGCGCCGCGCAGGTCGAAGCGCGCGGGATCGGCCAGCCGCACGCCTTGCGCCATCAGCGCTTCGGCCTGCCGCAGCTGCCAGGCGCGCTCCAGCGCCGCCAGCTGCGCGGGGCTGTTGATGCCGGCGACCTGGAGCGCATCGTCGATGACATGCGCGACCACGGGCACGCCGTCGGCCGCGGCCAGCTTGACGATGTCGGTGAGGTAGTACTCGCCCTGGGCGTTGCGGTTGTCCAGCCGCGAGAGCCAGCCCTTGAGCAGCGCGGCGGGCACGGCCATCACACCGCTGTAGATCTCGCGGATGCCGCGCTGCGCCTCGGTCGCGTCCTTCTGCTCGACGATGGCCWTGACCTCGCCGCCCGCCTGCCCTTCGGCACGCACGATGCGCCCGTAGCCGGTGGGATCGTAGAACTCGATGGTCAGCAGCGCGAGCCGCCGGCCGCCGCTGGCGGCGATCAGCGCGCGCAGCGTGTCCTCGCCGATCAGCGGCACGTCGCCCGACAGCACCAGCACCGTGCCGTCGTCGGGCAGGAGCGGCGCCGCCTGCTGCACCGCGTGGCCGGTGCCCAGCTGCGGCTCCTGCCGCGCAAACTGCAAGGCGGCGCCGATGGCGTTGCCGGCCATGGCGGCCTCGACCTCGGCCGCGCCGTGGCCGGTCACCACCACCACGTGGCGCGCGCCGATGCGCGCGGCGGTATCGGTCACGTGCCCGAGCAGCGCGCGTCCGGCCAAACGGTGCAACACTTTGGGCAGCCTGCTTTTCATGCGCGTGCCCTTGCCGGCCGCCATGATGACGACGTCGACCGGTCCCTGGTTGTCTTGCGGAATCTGATTCATGCTTCTTTCTACCCGAATGCGTTGCGCCAAGTTGGCGCGGATTATCGGCGCGCTGCTGGCGGCGGCCGCGCTCGCGGGCTGCAGCACGGTCAGGCTGGCCTACAACAACCTGCCCGAGGTGAGCTACTGGTGGCTCGACACCTACCTCGATTTCGACGGCGCGCAGACGCCCAAGGTGCGCGACGAGCTCGCACAGCTGCTGACCTGGCACCGCCAGAACGAGCTGCCGCGCATTGCCAGCCTGCTGCAGGAAGCCCAGGCCCTGGCGCCGCACGACGTGACCGCGGCCCAGGCCTGCCGCATGGCGGACCAGATCCGCGAGCGCCTGCTGGCGGTCGCCGAGCGCGCCGAGCCGGCGGGCACCGAGCTGGCATTGAGCCTGACCGCGGCGCAGCTGCAGCAGCTCGAGCGCAAGTACGCGAAGAACAATGCCGACTATCGCAAGGAATGGCTCGAACGCAGCGCCGCCGATGTGCAGGAGAAGCGCTACGACCGCTTCCTCGACCGGCTGGAGGATTTCTATGGCCGGCTGAGCCCGGAGCAGCGCGAGCTGCTGCGGCGGCAGGTGGCGCAATCGGTGTTCGATCCGCGGCTGGCCGATGCCGAGCGCCGCCAGCGCCAGCAGGAGGCGCTGCAGCTCTTGCGCGGCTTCAATGCCGCCAAACCCTCCGCGGCCGAGGCGCGCGCGGCCATCCATGCCTACGTGATGCGCATCGCCGAGCCGCCGCCCGGCCCCTGGCACGATCACCAGCAGGCCCTGCTGCAGGAAGGCTGCCGCAACCTGGCCGCGCTGCACAACACCGCCAGCGCCGCCCAGCGGGAGCAGGCGGTGCGCCGGCTGCAGGCCTACCACGACGACCTGCGGCAGCTGGTGGCCGCGCGCTAGCACGGTCGCCGGGCAGCTGCTAGATCAGCGGCGTCGGCCGCATCGGGCGCTCGAAGTAGTCTCCCAGCGCCTCGAGCGCGCGAGGCTCCAGGATGCGCAGCCAGCCGGCGTCGAGCTTGTAGAGCCCCAGGCTCTGCAGCCGGCGCAGCGTCTTGTTGGTATGCACCAGCGACAGCCCCAGTGCATCGGCCAGGTGCTGCTGGCTGAACGGAAACTCGACCCAGCCGTCGCGCACCATGCCCACGCGCTGGGCCCGGCGGTACAGGTGCATCAGCAGCATGGCCACGCGCTCGGCCGCGTTGCGGCGGCCCGTGGTGACCAGGTTGTCGTCGACCAGCTTTTCCTCGCGCGCGGCCAGCCAGGTGATGTCGTAACCGAGCTTCGGCTGGGCATGGAACAGCTCCCAGAGCCGGCCGCGCGGAAACACGCAGAGCGTGGCCTCGCTCGCGGCCTCCACGCCGTGCGTGTGGCCGTCGGCAAACTCGTCCTGCAGGCCGATGAAGTCGCCGGGCAGCAGAAAGCTCAGTATCTGGCGCCGGCCGTCGCTCAGCGTCTTGTAGCGAAAGGCCCATCCGGCATAGAGCGTGAACAGCTCGGCGCTCGGCCGGTGCTCGTCGATGATGGTGGCGCCGGCGGCGACGCGGCGGGAGCCGGCCCTGAAGGATGCGATGGCTTCGAGCTGTTGCGGCGCCACCGGCAGGAAGGCTTCCATCTTTCGCAGCGCGCAGCGCTCGCAGGGGTGGGGGCCCGCAGGGGGCGAGGCGGGGGATGCATGGTCCTCGAATTTCACGCGCCACTATAGGCTTCGGACCTGTGTCTTTTGACATTTCGCGGGGCCCGGGAGATTCATACACTTCGCACGCCTTCCGCTTCCGAACGCATGACAGAAAAGCAAGCTCTCCACGAAGTCTTCTATTGCAGCATGCTCACGCCGGACCTGCCGCCGGCCACCGTGGGCTCGATCGTGACCCTGGCCCGCGCACGCAATGCCCAGTACGGCATCACCGGCCTGCTCGTCTTCGACGGCATGCGCTTCTGCCAGCACCTCGAAGGCCCGCATGGGGCGGTGGAGACGCTGATGCGCCGCATCGAACAGGACCGCCGGCACACCGACATCAAGATTTTCCGCCGCGGCCCGCTTGCGTCACGCCGCTACAGCGGCTTTGGCATGGGCCTGGCCGAAAGCGAAGGGCCCGACCTCATGGCCGGCATCCGTGCGCTGGACGGCGAAGCCGCGTTGGCGCACTTCCTGGCCCTGCGCCCCAGCTTCGACATCAACGGCTGAAAAAAGAAAAAGGCGGCCGAAGCCGCCCTTTGCGTCCATGGGAGGTCGAGCAGCGCTCAGGCTTGGTCCCACGAGTAAGTGGCACCGTAGCCGTCCCATGCTTCCATGACGATGCGCTGGCCCGCGGCCACGTTCAGCGATTCGCCCGGGGCCAGCACCAGGTCTTCGCTGGCGCTGGCGGACGTGGCGTCCGGCGTGACCCAGACCCGGCCCTGCTTGACCCGCAGCACGCTGGCCGACCGCGCCTTCAGGCTCATCGCCTCGCCGGGCGCGATCTGCCAGGCGCCGCGGCGCACGGCCGGCGGAACGGCCGAAGCGGTGCGGGTGGAAGACGGCAGGGAAGCAAGCGATTGGGTGGTGCAGACGGCGGTGGACATGATGAAACTCCTTGGGCGTTGCCGAATTGCGATGACAAGACAGAGGCAATAGCGCAGTTCGGGAATGAATGATCGTTTCCATGGCGTTGGCAGTCCAATGAAAACGAGGTAGCCTACTGATTCCGAATCCGCATCAATGCTCCGATGCCGCCCACACCCCCATCCATGCAGCATTCGCAAACCCATCTGCGCTCCCGCCCCATTTCCGCGGGGCACCTGCGCGCCTTCGAGGCGGTGGCGCGCCATCTCAACTTCCGCGCCGCCGCCGAAGAAATGGCGCTCACCCAGTCCGCCGTGAGCCGCCAGATCCAGTCGCTCGAGGAAGAAGTGGGCGTGGCGCTGTTCCTGCGCCACACGCGGGCGGTGGAGCTCACGAGCGCGGGGGCGCAGCTGCTGCTTGCGGTGCAGCAGTCGCTGCCGCGCATCGACACGGCCRTGCGCCAGATCCGCCAGAGCGCGGGGCGCAAGAGCGTGTCGCTCACCACCTTTGCGTCTTTCGCATCGATGTGGCTGATCCCGCGGCTCGAGGCCTTCCAGCGCGACAACCCCGAGATCGACATCCGCATCGACGCCAGCGACGTGGCGGTCGACCTGGAGGTGGCGGACGTCGACATCGCGCTGCGCTACGGCACGCGCGAGGTCATGCCGCCCAACGCCGTGCGCCTGTTCGGCGAAACGCTCACGCCCGTGGCGAGCCCCTGGCTGCTCAAGAGCAGCCCGCCCATCAAGACGCCCGCCGACATCACCGGCTTCACGCTGATCGAGGCCGGCGACGCGCACCGCACGCACCT
>NZ_JBFTPJ010000135.1:0-8764 GCF_056398445.1 Variovorax sp. 01T439_2 | reverse complement strand
CCGTGGATCAGAAAGTGTGGAAGTTCAGGGAAGCATCCAGGCCAGCGGCCCCGTCTGCAAGTAGACCAGCGTGGAAAGCGCCAGCAGCAACAGGAGGCTCCAGCCGATCACCTTGCGGAAGATCGCGCCCTCCTGCCCGATGACGCCGACCGCGGCCGCGCCGACGGCCAGGCTCTGCGGCGAGATCATCTTGCCGAGCACGCCGCCGGATGCGTTGGCCGCGGCCAGCAATGCGGGGCGGATGCCGGTCTCGTTGGCCGCGGCGACCTGCAGCGCGCCGAACAGCGCGTTGGAGGAATTGTCCGACCCGGTCACGGCCACGCCGATCCAGCCGATCACCGGCGAGAGAAAGGCGAAGGCCGGGCCGGTCTGCGCCATCCAGCGGCCGAGCGTGATCGTCTGGCCGGAGTAGTTCATCACAAAGGCCAGGGCCAGCACGCACAGCACGGTGGGAATGGCCCAGCGCAGCTGCCTGAGCGTGGCGCCATAGGTGCGCACGGCCGCGCTGGGCCGCACGCGCAGCAGCATCGCCGACAGCAGCCCTGCCACGAAAAGAAGCGTGCCGGTCGCCGACAGCGCATTGAGCGTGAAGACCGAGGACACGGGCTTGCCCGCCGCATTGACGATGTCCACCCCCGGCCACGGGAAACGCAGGGTGCCGGCCGAGAGCCATTGCTGCACGCCCTTGATCTGCGCCAGCGAGAAGATGGCAATGATCAGCATGTAGGGTGCGTAGGCGATCCATACGGTGCGTGCGTCGTGCCGCGCCGCCGCCAGCTGCGACGGCTCCACGTCTTCGATGCGCCCGGGCTGCACCGGCTGCCACACGCGCAGGAACAGCATGAGCGCGCCGGCCGAGCCGAGGGCGCCGAATACATCGGCCAGCTCGACCGAGATGTGGTTGGCGGCAATCCACTGCGCCGCGCCGAACGCAAGGCCTGCGACCACGGCGGCCGGCCAGGTCTGGCGAAGGCCGCGCCTGCCGTCGAGCAGGCCGACGAGGATCAGCGGCACGAAGGCCGCCAGGATCGGCGTCTGGCGCCCGACGATCGCACCCAGCAGGCCAAAGGGTTCGCCCGACACCTGCGCCAGCGTGACGATCGGCACCGCAAGTGCGCCGAAGGCGACGGGCGCCGTGTTGGCCACCAGCGCCAGCACGGCGGCCTTCATCGGCTTGATGCCGATGGCCAGCAGCATGGCGCCCGAGATGGCAATCGGCGTTCCGGAGCCGGCCAGGGCCTCGATCAGCGCGCCGAAGTTGTAGGCGATGATGATCGACTGGATGCGCGGATCGGGGCTGATGCGCGCGAAGCTGTCCTTGAGCACCGCGAAGTGGCCCGACTGCACGGTCAGGTTGTAGAGCCAGATCGCGTTGACGATGATCCACAGCACCGTCAGCACGCTGAAGGCCGCGCCGTACAGCCCCACGTCGAGCGCCGTGGCCCACGGCATGCGGTAGGCGAACACCGCCACCAGAACGCAGATGGCGAGCGACACGAAGGCCGCGATGTGCGGCGCAACGCGCAGCCATCCCAGCATGACGAACATGGTGAGCAGCGGCAGCGCGGCCAGCGCCGACGACAGCAGCAGGGACCCGCCGATCGGGTCGTAGATCTGTTGATACAAGGGATGTCTCCAAGGGTCTTGTGGCGGCGCGGCCGTCTTTGCGGCTGCCGTGGCTGCGCGTGCGCGCAGCAGCGCGATGTCAGGGTTTGAAGAAGGAGGTCGGCACCATCAGCCTCGTTTCCTGCGAAACGAGGTAGGCGGCCGCCGCGCTCTTCTCGAGGTAGCTCGCCCAGGCCGGGTCGCGCTGCATTGCGGCGCGCTTGTTCGCGCGATCGGCCGCATCGGCAAAGACCCAGATGTGCGTGTAGCTGTTGACGTTGCCGGTCTCGGTCTGCAGATAGGCCAGCGGTTCGCCGAGGTGGCGGCGCTGGATGTCGAAGCCGTGCTCGGCATACAGCGCCAGGTGGCGCTTCAGGGTGCCAGGGCGGCAGGTGTAGGTGCGGACGTCGTAGAGCATGTGTTTTCCGTTTCTTTGAGGTTCTTTGCGGTTCAGGAGGGTTCTTTCATTCAGTCCACGGTCGCGCCGGAACGCTCGACCAGTGCGCCCCAGCGCTTCACTTCCTGTGCGACGAAGGGCTGGAAGGCTTCGTGCGTGTCGCCGATGGCGTCGGCGCCGAGTTCCTTGAGGCGCGCCTGCACGGCCGGGTCGGCCACCGCCTGCGCGATCGACGAAGACAGCCGGGCCACCACCGGCGCCGGGGTGCCGGCCGGCGCGAAGAGGCCGAACCACGAGCGCGCCTCCATCTGCGGATAGCCGGCTTCGGCGAAGGTCGGCACCTCGGGCAGGCTGGCGCGGCGGGCCTTGCCGGTCAGCGCCAGCGGCCGCAGCTTGCCGGCCTGCACCTGCGACAGCACCTCGGGCAGGTTGGCGAACATCGCCTGCACCTGGCCGCCGATGAGGTCGGTCTGGGCCAGCGCGCCGCCCTTGTAGGGCACATGCAGCATGCGCGTGCCCACCAGGGTGTTGAACTGCTCGCCCGCCAGGTGCGCCGCGGTGCCGGTGCCGCCCGAAGCGAAGTTGAGCCTGTCGCCCTGCCTTTTCGCGTAGGCCGCGAACTCGGCCGCGCTGCGTGCCGGCACGCCCGGGTTCACCACCAGCACCAGCGGCACCGAGGCCAGGTTCGACAGCGCCGCAAAGTCCTTGGTCAGGCTGTAGTCGAGCTTGCGGTAGAGCGTCGCGTTGATCGCGTGGCTCGAGGTCGCCATCAGGATCGTGTAGCCGTCGGGCGCAGCGCGGGCCACGGCCACGGCGCCGATGTTCCCGTTGGCCCCGGCCTTGTTGTCGACCACCACGGGCTGGCCGAGCTGGTCCGACATCTTCTGTCCCACCACGCGGGCGATCACGTCGGTGGCGCCGCCGGCGGCAAAGGGCACCACGATCCGGATCGGGCGTGTCGGAAAGTCGGCGGGGCCTTGCGCATGGGCCTGCACGAGCGCGCAGGCGCCCAGTGCCGCCAGGGCCGAAGCCCGCAGCAGTTTGTTCATCTCTATGTCTCCTTTTTGGGATCGCGAAATTTCGTCAGGACGCGGCGCGCAATGCCTTGTCGCGCAGCTCGCTCAGGGTGGCGCGCGGCGTCAGGATCTCGGGCTCGATCGCAAGCTCGATGAGCGCGCTGCCGGCTGCGCCCAGGGCGCGCTGCAGCGCGGGAGCGAAGTCGTCGCTGCGCTCCACCCGCTCGGCACGCAGCCCGAACGACTGCGCATAGCGCACGAAGTCGGGGTTGCACAGGTCGGTGCCGATCGGCCGGCCGGGGTAGTTCACTTCCTGGTGCATGCGGATCGTGCCGTACATGCCGTTGTTGAACACGATGAAGAGGATCGAGAGCGCATGGCGCTGGACGGTCGCGAGTTCCTGCGAGGTCATCAAAAAGCAGCCGTCGCCCGCCAGGCAGACCACCTGGCGCGACGGATGCTGCAGCTTGGCGGCAATGGCGGCCGGAACCCCGTAGCCCATCGCGCCGCTGGTGGGTGCGAGCTGCGTGTTCGGCCGCGAGAACGGGTAGTAGCGGTGCGCCCAGGCGCTGTAGTTGCCCGCGCCATTGGTGAGGATGGCATCGGGTTCGAGCGTGTCGCCCAGGGTCTGGATCACGCGCGCGGGGTCGAGCTTCGCCTCGCGCGTCGAAGGTGCGACATAGCGCTCATAGCTTGCGCGCAGCTGGCCGAGCCATGCGCGCCAAGGCGCCGGGTCGGCCGGTGGCATCGCAGCAGCCGCCTGCGCGAATGGCACCGGGCTGCTCAGGATCTTGAGCACGGGCTGGTACACGCGCCCGAGCTCCTCGGCCGAGGCCAGCACGTGCACCAGCTGCTGGCGCGGCACCGGCACCTCGAGCAGCGTGTAGCCGCTCGTGACGATCTCGCCCAGCCGCGTTCCCACGGCGACCAGCAGGTCGGCCTCGCGCACCGCGCGGGCCAGCTCGGGATTGATGCCGATGCCGACCTCCCCCACGTACTGCGGATGGCGGTTGTCGAACAGGTCCTGCCGACGGAAGGCGCAGGCCACGGGCAGCGCGTTCTGCACGGCAAAGCGCTCGATCGCCTCGCGGCCTGCCGCACTCCAGCCGGGGCCGCCGAGCAGCAGCAGCGGCTGCTTCGCCGCGGCAAGATGGTCGCGCAGGCGCAGCATCGCGTCGGGCGCGGGATGCGCCTGCGGCACTTCCACGCGCGGCGCCGCAACGGGAAAGGCGGAATCGGTCAGCATGTCCTCGGGCAGCGCGAGCACCACGGGGCCGGGGCGCCCGGACATCGCCACCGAACAGGCGCGCGCCATGAATTCGGGAATGCGCGCGACGTCGTCGATCTGCGCCACCCACTTCACGAAGGGGCCGAACATGCGCCGGTAGTCGATCTCCTGGAAGGCCTCGCGCTCGAGCATGTCGCGCCCGACCTGGCCGATCAGCAGGATCATCGGCGTGGAGTCCTGGAAGGCGGTGTGCACGCCGATGCTCGCGTTGGTGGCACCGGGCCCGCGCGTGACCATGCAGATGCCGGGCCGGCCCGTGAGCTTGCCCTGGGCCTCGGCCATGAAGGCGGCCGCGCCTTCGTGGCGGCACACCACGACACGCAAGGCGTCCTGCTGCGCATGCAGCGCGTTGAGCACGTCGAGGTAGCTCTCGCCGGGCACGCAGAACACGGTGTCAGCGCCTTGCGCGAGCAGCGCGTCGACGATCAGCTGGCCGCCGGTGCGCAGTTTGGGGGAATCATTCATCGCCAGCCATCGGGCCACCATTGCGGCGGCGGAGTTGAGATGGATCGACTTTAGGCAGCCGAACGCCCGAGGCGGTAGGACGATTGCGAGCTCGTCTTGTACTTTTCGACGGCCCGCACTAGGGGCTTACGCCAGCTAGAGGGCCGTGCCGTAGCGCTTCTTGAACTCGCCGGGTGTCAGCTGCGTGCGCTTCTTGAAGAAGCGGCTGAAGTAGGCGTGGTCTTCGAAGTGAAGATGGAATGCGATCTCGGCCACGCCCATGTCGGTGTTGCACAGCAGCCGCTTGGCCTCGAGCACCAGGCGCTCATGAACCAGCTCGCCCGCGGTCTTGCCGAGCGTGCGCTTGACGGCGTCGTTGAGCTGGCGCTCCGTGACATGCAGCCGCTGCGCGTAGTCGCGCAGCGGGCCGAAGTCGAGGTAGTGCTGGTCGATCAGGAGCTTGAAGCGCTTGGTCAGCGAGTAGCTTTGCGGCGAGGCGCCGTCGGCCGCACGCGCCGGATAGAGCCGCCGCAACCGCGTCAGCAGCACCAGCAGGTAGGAGCGCACGATGTCCAGCCGCGCCTCCGCCCGCCCGAGCATCTCGCTTTCCATCTCGAGCAGCAGCGGCAGCAGCTCGTCGTGCTGCGCTTGGTCAAGGTAGAGCACGGGAGCGTCCGACGCGATGTGGAAGAACGGGTACTTCGCGATGTCGTCCGAGCGCGGGAACATCTGCACGAAGAACTCGGTGCTGAAGTTGATGACGAAGCCCTTGGGCTGCACGGTCGAGGCCCAGGCGTGCAATTGGCCGGGCGAGACGAAGAACACGGTGTTGGCGCGCGCCTCGAAGGTCTCGAAGTCGAGCAGGTGCGTGCCCGCGGCCTCGCTCATCCACAGCAGGTGGTAGTAGTTGTGGCGGTGCGGAAAGCCGCGTGGGATGTCCGGGCGGTCTTCGAGCCGCACCAGGTCGAAATGGAATGCGCCTGCTTCGCCGCTGAAGTCGGAGCTGTCGAAGACAGGAAAATCGGCGGGAGGCGGCGTGTACACGAGCGGGCTTGCGATGGCGGATCGAAGCCATCGATTATCGGACAGCGCTGCATGCCGCCATGCGGCATCCAGCGCATGGCACCCCGCTCAGCCGCCGGTCGAATCAATCCTCCGACCTGTATGCCGCCAGGAACGCGTCGGACGACACCTGATCGGCCAGAGCCCGGAGGTTCGCCGCCGAGGCAGGGCCCAGCACGGCCTCCACGCGGTCGTTTGCCGCGGCCCAGCGCCACACCGCTTCGGACAACTTGGCCTTGCCCAGCGGGGTGAGCACGCCGTGCTTGGTGCGCCGGTCCTTGGCGTCCGCACGCAACTCGACGAAGCCGTCSCGCACCAGCGGCCTGAGCGCGTGGGTCAGCGCCGACAGCTGGATGGCGAGCCGGGTCGCGAGGTCCTGCAGCGTCGGCCCTTGCGGGGCGGCAACCGTGAGCTTGTCGATTTCCGCGATGAGCGCGAGCTGCGTGGCCTTGAGGTCCAGCGGTGCCAGTGCTTCGTCGTACAGCTGGCCCAGCCGGCGGGCGGCCAGGCGCAGCGCCGTGTTCGTGCAGACGCGCCCACCCAGGACATCCTGATCCGCGGCCGGCTTGTCCAGGCTGCACTTCGCGTCGACGGCTTTGGTTTTTATTCCCATGTCTTGAAAATGGTTGAGTGCTGCACCAACGGCAGCCGGYGGCGGATCGCTTCTACATTTGAGCCCTCAACTTTTTTGGTTGAGCCCTCAAATTTTATTGGAAAACCACCCATGACACATCCCAGCTCCAGGAAAGTCGCTCTTGTCACCGGGGCTTCCTCCGGCATCGGCGCCGTCTATGCTGACCGCCTCGCCGCGCGCGGCTACGACCTCATTCTTGTCGCCCGTCGCGCCGACCGCCTCGAAGCCCTCTGCGCGCAGGTCTCGAAGGCGCACGGCATCCAGGCCGAGGCGGTCGTTGCCGACCTGACCCAGGACGAGGACCTGGCGCGGATCGAGACGATCCTGTCCACCCGCGCCGACCTGCGCGTGCTGGTGAACAACGCCGGCATTGCGCGGCTGGGACCGGTGGCACAAAGGTCCGCGGGCGACGCGCTGTCGCAGATCGCCCTCAACATCACGGCGCTGACGCGCCTGACCCAGGCGGTGGTGCCCGCCTTCATCGCCAGAAACGACGGGGTGATCATCAACATCGCTTCGGTGCTGGGCATCCATGCGCTGCCGATCAGCGCCGTCTACAGCGGCACCAAGGCCTTCGTACTGCAATACAGCCGGGGCCTGCAGGAAGAGCTGGCCGGCACCGGCGTGAAGGTTCAGCTGGTCCTGCCGGCCTCGACGGCCACCGAGATCTGGGACCTGTCGGGCGTGCCTCTGGCGGCCCTCAACAAGGACGCCTTGATGACCACCGAGCACATGGTCGATGCGGCGCTCGCGGGATGGGACCAGGGCGAAGCGGTCACGTGGCCGTCGGTCGCCGATGCAACGCTGTGGGACAAGTACGAAGCGGCGCGCTCCGCATTGTTTGCCGCCACCCAGGTGGGAACGCCGGCCCCGCGCTACCGGATCGGCTGAGCCGCTGCGGGCCAAGGCCATCCCCCTCCTTTCTTCTCACTCCCCTTTTCTTCAGGACAGTCCATGCTTTTCGACGCCTTCTCCTTGCGCGCCATCCCGCTCAAGAACCGTGCCGTGATGTCGCCGCTCACCCGCAGCCGCGCGGCCGAGAACAACACGCCCAACAGCCTGATGGCCACCTACTACGCCCAGCGCGCGGGCGCCGGGCTCATCATCACGGAAGGCACCTCGCCTTCGCCCAACGGCCTGGGCTACGCCCGGATTCCCGGCCTGTTCAATGATGCCCAGGTGCAAGGCTGGAAGCTCGTGACCGACGCAGTGCATGCCAAGGGCGGCAGGATCGTCGTGCAGCTCATGCACACCGGCCGCGTGGCCCACTCGGACAACCTGCCGGCCGGTGCCGAGGTGCTGAGCTCGTCGTCGGAGACATGCCCCGGCCAGATGTGGACGGATACGCAAGGCAACCAGCCTCACACGCCGCCGCGCGCCATGACCGAGGCCGACATCCAGGTGGCGATCGGCGAATACGCCACGGCTGCGCGCCTTGCCATCGAGGCCGGCTTCGACGGCATCGAACTGCATGCCGCCAATGGCTACTTTCTCGAGCAGTTCCTGAACGCCAACGTCAACCGCCGCACCGACGGCTACGGCGGCACGGCCGAAGGGCGCAACCGGCTGGTGCTCGAGGTCGCGCGTGCGGCCGTGAAGGAAATCGGCGCGGAGCGCGTGGGCATCCGCTTGTCGCCGCACGGCGTGCTCAATGGCACCGGCGCGTTCGAAGGCGTGGACGAACAGTACCTGGCGCTGGTGAAGCAGCTCTCCGCGCTCGGCCTCATGTACGTCCACGTGCTCGACCATTCGGCCCTGGGCACCCCGCCCGTCCCGGCCAAGCTGAAGACCGACCTCAGGGCCGCGTTCGATGGCCCCTTCATCCTTGCCGGCGGACTCGACAAGGCCAGCGCACTGCAGGCCCTGAGCGAAGGCCGCGCAGACCTGACGGCCATGGGCAGGGCCTTCATCGCCAACCCCGACCTGGTCGACCGCATGCGCCAGGACGCGCCGCTGAATGCGCCTGCGCCGGAGACGTTCTACACGCCCGGCGCCAAGGGCTACACGGACTATCCGACGCTCGCGGGCTAGGCACCGTCGGTTGCAAACAAGCACGCCGCCGGCGTGGCCGATGGTTCAAGCGCACCGGGTAAACGGCCGAAACGGCGAGCTCAACAGGCAGCCCAGCCGATGGGGGTCAGTGGCATGTCCCGCTTCGCGGTGTAGTGAATGCTGAAGACCATGGTGCGACGCGTGTTCGACCCCCGGGGTCAATCGTCGCGGGCCGGGGTATCAGCCGACGGCAAGTGGAAGACATGCAACTCTTCCCAACGGCCCGTCGAGTTTTCGATCAGCACGACCGAGGCGCAATCCGCCAC
>NZ_JBFTPJ010000134.1:0-8776 GCF_056398445.1 Variovorax sp. 01T439_2 | reverse complement strand
GCGCGGTGGAGCGCCATCGCGCTCGGCTGCGGCGCGCTGGTGCTGCTGGTGGCCGCCGTCGTTGCGGTGGCCTCCATCTATCCCCGGCTGCCCGACATTTCCGAACTGGCCGACTACCGGCCCAAGCTGCCCCTGCGCGTGTACACGGTCGAAGGCACGCTGATCGGCGAGTTCGGCGAAGAGCGCCGCATGCTCACGCCCTTTGCGAGCATTCCCAAGGTCATGAAGGACGCCGTGCTCGCGGTGGAAGACGCGCGCTTCTACGACCACGGCGGCGTCGACTACAAGGGCTTCGCGCGCGCGGCCGTGGCCAGCCTCAAGGGCGGCCGCAAGCAGGGCGCCTCGACCATCACGATGCAGGTGGCGCGCAACGTCTACCTGAGCTCCGAACGCACGCTGAGCCGCAAGGCCTACGAGATATTGCTGGCGCTGCGCCTGGAACAGCAGCTCAGCAAGGACCAGATCCTGGAGATCTACCTGAACCAGATCTACCTGGGCAACCGCGCCTACGGTTTTGCCGCCGCATCGGAAGCGTATTTCGGCAAGCCGCTACAGAACGTCACGCTGGCCGAGGCCGCCATGCTGGCCGGCCTGCCCAAGGCGCCCGGCGCCAACAACCCGGTGGCCAATCCGCGGCGCGCCCGCGCCCGCCAGCTCTACGTGATCGACCGCATGCACGAAACCGGCTTCATCACCGCCGAGCAGGCGGCCGAGGCCAAGAAGGAAGAGCTCCACTTGCGCGATGCCGCCGACCCGGAGCGGCTGCATGCGGAATACGTGGCCGAGACGGTGCGCCAGATGATGTACGCGCAGTACGGCGACAGCATCTACACCAGCGGCATGAAGGTCTATACCTCGCTGGTCGCGGCCGACCAGGCGGCGGCCTACAGGTCGCTGCGCAAGGGCATCATGGACTACGAGCGGCGCCAGCCCTATCGCGGACCCGAGCGCTTCGTCGACCTGCCGGACGATCCCAAGGAAGTCGACGAGGCGGTGGACGACGCGCTGGCCGAGCATCCCGACAACGGCGACGTGATGGCCGCGGTGGTGCTGGAGGCCGGCAGCAAGGAAATCAACGCGGTGCGCGCGAACGGCGAAACCGTGCAGATCACCGGCGAAGGCCTCCGGCCTGCGCAGTCGGGTCTTGCGGCGAAGGCGCCGCCGCACATCAAGATCCGCCGCGGCGCGGTGATCCGCGTGGCCCGAACGCCGAAGAACACCTGGGAGATCACGCAGCTGCCCGAAGTGGAGGGCGCCTTCATCGGCATGGATCCGCGCAGCGGCGCCATCAAGTCGCTGGTGGGGGGCTTCGACTTCGGCAAGAACAAGTTCAACCACGTGACGCAGGCCTGGCGCCAGCCGGGCTCGAGCTTCAAGCCTTTCATCTATTCGGCCGCGCTCGAAAAAGGCTTCACGCCCGCGACCATCGTCAACGACGCGCCGCTGCACTTCGAGCCGGGCACCCCGGGCGGGCAGCCCTGGGAACCGAAGAACTTCGATGGCGGCTTCGAAGGGCCGATGCCGCTGCGCACCGCGCTCATGAAGTCGAAGAACCTGGTGACGGTGCGCCTGCTGCAGGCCGTCGGCGCGCCGTATGCGCAGGAGTGGATCACCCGCTTCGGCTTCGACAAGGACAAGCACCCGGCCTACCTGCCGATGGCACTGGGCGCAGGTTCGGTCACCCCGATGCAGATGGCCACGGCGTACTCGGTGTTCGCCAACGGCGGCTACAAGGTCAATCCGTACCTGGTCACGCGCATCACCGACCTGCGCGACAAGGTGCTGGTCGAGACCGAGCCGCCGGTGCTCGACGAAAGCCGCCGCGCCATTCCCGAGCGCAACGCCTTCATCATGGATTCGCTGTTGCAGAGCGTGGTGAAGGGCGGCACCGCCGCGCGCGCCTACCAGGCGCTCAAGCGCGACGACCTGTTCGGCAAGACCGGCACCACCAACGATTCCTTCGACACCTGGTTCGCGGGCTTCCAGCCCACCACCGTGGGCATTGCATGGATCGGCTACGACACGCCGCGCCAGCTGGGCGTGCGCGGCGAAACCGGCGGCAGCCTGAGCCTGCCGATCTGGATCGGCTACATGCAGGCCGCGCTCAAGGGCGTGCCGGTCAGCAAGATGGCCGAGCCGCCGGGTGTCGTCAACATCGACGGCGAGTGGTACTTCGACGACTTCACGCCAGGCCACAGCGTGGCCAGCCTGGGCGTGGAGAGCGAGCCGCCGCCGGTGCCGGCCGAAGAACTCACGGGTGTGCCGCCGGCCGCCGTCCCGGTGCCGCTGGGCCCGCCGCCGCAGCCCGAAGAGCGCAACCGCATCCTCGATTTCTTCCGCTGAGGCATGGCGGGAAGAAGCCGCAGCGAGTCTCTACACTCGGTGCGGCTTCTTTCGCTTGACCTTCCCACGCTTCTTCCCCATGGAAATCCTCACCCTGGCGACATTGATCGTCGTCGGCGCCTACATCCTCAAGTCCAGGGACCAGCGCCAGCGCATCGCGCTGCTGGGCAGCCACCTGGGCCGATACCAGATCGAAAGGCTGATGGAGAGCCTCACCGAAGGCTACCTGCGCTGCCTGGGCGAGGACAACGCCGAGCGGCGCCAGCAGATCTGGAGCCTGCTCGATTCCACCGAGGAAAAGCTCTCGGCCCAGTTCGACAGCTTTGCCGCCGAGTTCGCGCGGGTCGACGCGGCCGATGCGCGCGTGAGCAAGCTGCCAGTGGCCATTCCGTTCGCGCACAGGCTGTTTCCGGCCGCCACCTTCGACCTGCGCCAGGCGCTGGCGATCCACGCGCGCGGCATTGCCGAGGTCATGCGCAACGACGCGGGCCRCACGCCCAAGGCCAAGGCCTTCACGATGTCGGCCGAGCTGTTCCTGATGCAGCACACCTGCCACTGGTTCTGCAAGTCGAAGACGGTGGCTTCGGCGCGCATGCTGGCGCGGCACAAGACCTCGTACGAGCAACTGCTCGAGGCCGTGAGCCCCGCAACGCGCCGGGCCTACGCGGCGCTCACGGGCCAGTGACCCCCTTCAGTGGTGTGACGGCAGCAGCGGCAGCGTGAGCGTGGCCACCGCGCCGCCGCGCGCCGCATTGCCGAGCTCGATGCGCCCGCGGTGCAGCGCGGCGATCTCCTTCACGAAGGCCAGCCCGAGCCCGGTGCTCTTCTTCTGGCTGTGCGGCCGCGCGAGCGAATAGAACTTCTGGAAGACCTTTTCCTGTGCGTAGTCCGGAATGCCCGGGCCATGGTCGCGCACGCTCACGCGCGCGAGCTTCGAGGTGGTCTCCAGCGTCAGCAGCACCTCGCTGCCCTGCGGTGAAAAATCGATCGCGTTGTCCAGCAGGTTGCTGATGGCACGCCGCAGCAGGAAGGGGTCGCCCTCCGCGCGCGCCTCGGCGCGGATGTTCACGCGCACGCCGATGTTGCGCTTGGCCGCCGCGGGCTGCGCGCTGATCGCGATGTCCTCGATCAGCGAAGCCAGCGCCACCGGCTCCGTGCGGTCCAGCCCGTGGCGGGTTTCCAGCGCGGTGAGCTCCATCATGCGGTCGACGATTTCCTGGATGCGCTGCGTCTCGCGTTCGATGTTCTTCAGGAAACGCTCGCGTTCCGCATGCGGCATCGACGGCTCCTGCAGCAGCTCGGCCGCGCCGCGGATCGCCGAGAGCGGGCTCTTCACTTCGTGCGTGAAGGTCTGCACGTAGTCGGCCACGTAGTTGCGGCCGGTCAGCGCATCGCGCATTTCGCTGAAGCCGGTGCGCACCGCATCGACCGCGCGCCGCGCCATGCGCGAAAGGCTCAGCGTGCGCTGCGCGCGCACCCAGGCCCAGTAGTCCGAGATCAGCCCGAAAGGCCGCACCAGCCAGACCGAGACGATCACCGCCAGCAGCAGCAGCGCCAGCCCCGAACCCACGCCCACCCACAGCGTGCGGGCGCGCGCGTCCTCCACGAACTGGCCGAAGCTCTGCACCGGCTTGCCGACGCTGACCATGCCGACGATCTCGTTGTTCCACCGGATCGGCGCGCCCACGTACATCACCGAAGTGCGCGGGTCGCCGTCGACGTCGCGCGAGGTGCGCGCGCCGTACAGGCCGGCGAGCGTGCGGCTCACGTCGCTCCACTGCGAATAGTCGGTGCCCAGGTGCCGGCCGAGCGAATCGAACACCACGCGGCCGCTGCGGTCGGTGACGTACACGCGCAGCTCGACCCGGTTCTTGTGCAGGTTGTAGATCTGCGCGGAGAACTCGCGCGCATAGACCGTGCGAAACAGCGGCTCGAGCCGCGCGGTGTTGAGGGCGCCCGCGATCACGTCCTGCTCGACCAGGCTGGCCACGAGCTGCGAAGTCTCGACCAGCGATTCCTCGGCCGATTCGCGGTAGCGCGGATCGATGTCCGACACCACGCGGTAGAGCAGGAAGGCGATGCCCGCCGTGTAGATCAGCAGGATGCCGATGAATATCCTTGTACGCCGGCTCACGGCGTATGCGGCAAATCTTCGTTCAGCGCATAGCCGGTGCCGCGCAGCGTGCGGATCGGCTCCACCTCGGGCGCCACGGCCTTGAGCTTGGCGCGCAGGGTCTTCACATGCGCATCGACCGTGCGGTCGAAGCTGTCGCTCGCGTCATCCCAGACCATCTGCAGCAGCTCGTCGCGCGTGAACACGCGTCCGGGCCGCTGGACCAGCAGGCGCAGCAGCCCGTATTCGTAGCGCGAGAGCTCGAGCAGGCGTCCGTAGTAGCGGATCTGCATGCGCTCGTTGTCCAGCGCAAACGGCATTGCGGGGGCCTGGGCAGTCGCTGGAGGCGCCGCGCCCGGAATTCGAGGGGGTACCCCATCGCCGGGGCCCGCGGCCCCTCCAGCGCCCGCTCGTGCGCTGCGCCGCAGGATGGTGCGCACCCGCGCCACCAGCTCGCGCGGCGAAAAGGGCTTGGCGATGTAGTCGTCGGCACCGAGTTCCAGCCCCACCACGCGGTCGATCTCGTCGCTCCTCGCCGTGAGAAACAGCTTCGGCACCTCGGCACCGCCCTGCGACTGGTTCAGCGCGCGCAGCCGCTTGAACAGCTCGAAGCCGTTGAGGTCGGGCAGCCCCACGTCCAGGATCGCGAGCGCCGGCGGCTCCTGCGCGAATTGCGCGATGGCGTCTTCGGCCGTGGCGCACCAGACCGGCGTGAAGCCATCGCTCTTCAGCACGTACTGGAGGGTGTCGGCAATGCCCGATTCGTCTTCGGCGATCAGGATCCGCGGTTTGAAGCTCATCCCCGGATGTTAGCGAGCGGGCGCCGTCCGGCGAGGCTGGTTTGGCTGCGTGGCGCCGCGAACACGGCGCGGCCGTCCACGGACTTTTTTTCGGGCGCGGCGCTGTCCCCGTTTCTATTTCTTATTTCTCTTATTCAAATTAGTAGTAGTAGATAAGGGCAGCGCCGGTCTGTGGACATGGCACTTTTTCCCTTGCGTGACATGGACTTGTCATGCCCGCGTCACTGTGCGCAGCTGCGCTTTTGTGCTGTCGCGCAAAAAGGAACAACATTGCCGGAAGCGCCGGCCCTGTGGATAACGCCCTGCTTGTGCCGGAAATCTCCCCAGAGTTGTCCTTTGACAGGCTCCGGAAAATCTGCCAAAGGCGTTTTCCGGCGCGAGAAATTCATTGCCTCATATTTGGGCAGACTGTAGATTTTCCTTAAAGATCAACCACTTAGCTTTCTCTTACAAGGAAGTGCGAGTGTTATCCACAGAGTTGCCCAAGCTTTGTGGGGAGAACCGGCGGCGGAACCTTCGGGCGCCCTGCCGAACGAACTTTGTCCCTCAACCAGTGGAAATTCGAACGTGACACCTTCCGAAACCCGGGCCATCGTGTCCCTCAGCCTCTTGGCCGCCTTTGTCGACGGCGAGAAGCACGAGCGCGAACGCGCCGAGATCAGGCGCATTGCCGAAGGTCTTTCGCAAGCCGACGGCATGAACCTGCCCACGATCTACCAGGACGTGCTGATGAAGCGCGTCTCGCTGGCCTCGGTCGCGGGCGAGCTCAAGAGCACGGAATCGAAGCAGCTGGCCTACGAGATGGCGGTGTGCGTGTGCGATGCGGACGGCACGCAGTCCGATGCCGAGCGCATGTTCCTGGCGGACGTGCGCAGCTCGCTCGGGCTCGATGCCTCGGCGGCGCAGTTCTCGCAGCAGGCGGAAGAGATTGCCGCGGCGGTGCCGGCGGCGGCCGCCGGTACGGGCGCGGCCGTGGCGCCCGCCGCTGTTGCTGCTGCGCCATCGCCCGACAGCGCGGAGCTCGACAAGTCGATCCTCAACGCCTCCATCCTCAACGGCGCGCTCGAACTGCTGCCCGAGACGCTCTCGACCATGGCGATCATTCCGCTGCAGATGAAGCTGGTCTACCGCATCGGCAAGGCCTACGGCTACGAGCTCGACAGCGGCCACGTGAAGGATTTTCTGGCGACGGTCGGCGTGGGCCTGACTTCGCAGTACCTGGAGCAGGCTGGGCGCAAGCTGCTTGGCGGCCTGCTCGGCAAGATGGGTGGCGGGCTGCTGCGCGGCCTCGGCAACCAGGCGGTGAGCTCGGGCATGAGCTTCGCCTCGACCTACGCGCTCGGGCACGTGGCCAAGCGCTACTACGCAGGCGGCCGCACGCTCTCGGCGCAGATGCTCAAGGAAACTTTCTCGGGCGTGGTGCAGGAAGGCAAGAGCCTGCAGACCCAGTACCTGCCGGCGATCCAGGAAAAGGCCCGCACCCTCGACGCCGGAAAAGTGCTGTCGCTCGTCAGGGGAGCGTGAGTCTTTCTTCGCTTATTTCGCGAGGTCGTCGAGGATGGGGCAATCGGGGCGCGCGTCGCCGTGGCAGCAGTGCACCAGGTGTGCAAGCGTGCTGCGCATCGACTGCATGTCGGCAATGCGCTGCTCCAGTTCGCCCAGGTGCCTTTGCGCAATGCGCTTCACGCTGGCGCTCGCACGGCGGCGGTTGTGCCACAGGCCCACGAGCTCGGCGATCTCTTCCATCGAGAAGCCGAGATCGCGCGAGCGCTTGATGAAGCGCAGCGTGTGGATGTCGGCATCGCCGTACTGGCGGTAGCCGCTGTCGGTGCGCGCCACCGGGGGCAGCAGGCCCAGCCCTTCGTAGTGGCGCACCATGCGCGCCGAGACACCCGAGAGCCGCGCGGCCTCGCCAATGGAAACGGTGCCGAAGCCGCTCATTGGACCCGGTAGCCGGCGTTCTCGATGGCCGCCACGATGTCCTTTCGGRGCTGCGCGCTCAGCACGTCGACATGGCCGGTTTCAAGATCCACCGTGACCTGCGCTTCGGGGTCCACCGTCTGTACCGCGTTCTGCACCGCGCTCACGCAGTGGCCGCAGCTCATGCCCGATACCTGGAATTTCTGGCTCATCGTGTTTGCTCCTTTTGGATGAAATGAAGTGAACGAGGCGTCAGTTTGAACCTTCTCATGATGTCAATGTCCAGCGCAGGGACACTGCACGTGCCGGCTTGACCTTGCCATGATGTGAGACTTTAGCCTTGGGGCATGGACAATCTGCTGCACAAACTCCACGACCCGATGAGCACCCTCGATCTTTCCGTCGGCGGCATGACCTGCGCCTCTTGCGTGATGCGCGTGGAACGCGCGCTCAAGAACGTGCCGGGCGTGCAGGACGTGAGCGTCAACCTCGCCACCGAATCGGCCCGCGTGGTGACCGCCGCCGGCGGCGAAGACATGAACGCCCGCCTGCGCCGCGCCGTGCGCGCCGCCGGCTACGAGCCGCGCGCGGCCAGCAGCGCGGCCGACGAGGCCGCTGCGCTGTCGCCCTGGCACGGCTTCGGGCCCGTGGGCGTCGGGCTGCTGCTGTCGATACCGCTCTTGGCACCGATGCTCGGCCAACCCTTCGGGCAGGACTGGATGCTGGCGCCCTGGCTGCAGCTGCTGCTGGCGGCGCCAGTGCAGTTCTGGCTCGGCGCGCGCTTCTACCGCGCGGGCTGGCATGCCGCAAGGGCGGGCACCGGCAACATGGACCTGCTGGTGGCGCTCGGCACCAGCGCGGCATTCGGCCTGTCGCTGTGGCTCTGGTGGCGCGCGGCCACGGGCGAGCATGCTGGGCACGGCGGCATGCCGCATCTGTATTTCGAAGCCTCGGCCGTGGTGATCACGCTGGTGCTGCTCGGCAAGTGGCTGGAGGCGCGCGCCAAGCGGCAGGCCACCTCGGCGATCCGCGCGCTGCAGCAGCTGCGGCCCGAGACCGCGCACCTGGTGGGCCCGCGCGGCGAAAGCGACGTGCCGCTGGCCGAGGTGATGGTGGGCGACCGGCTCGCGGTGCGCCCGGGCGAACGCGTGCCCGCCGATGCGCGCGTGATCGAGGGGCAATCCGAGGTCGACGAATCGATGCTCACGGGCGAGCCGCTGCCGGTGCCGAAGGGACCTGGCGACCCGCTGACGGGCGGCGCCGTGAACGGCGACGGCCGCATGGTCGTCGAGGTGAGCGCGGTGGGCGCCGAGAGCGTGCTGGCGCGCATCATCCGCCTGGTCGAGGACGCGCAGGCCGCCAAGGCGCCGATCCAGCGGCTGGTGGACCAGGTCGCGGCCGTGTTCGTGCCGGTGGTGCTGGCGATTGCGCTGGCCACGCTGGCGGGCTGGCTGATTGCGGGCGCCGACATCGAGGTGGCCATGATCCACGCGGTGGCCGTGCTGGTCATTGCCTGCCCCTGTGCGCTGGGCCTGGCAACGCCGGTCGCCGTGATGGCCGGCACCGGCGTGGCGGCGCGCCGCGGCATCCTCATCAAGGA
>NZ_JBFTPJ010000133.1:0-8787 GCF_056398445.1 Variovorax sp. 01T439_2 | reverse complement strand
ACGTGGATCGTCGCGAGCGCCACGCCGGCAAAGCTGCCGTCCGCATGGTTGATGCGCCGCGAAACCGGCACCAGCAGCCGGCCGCTGGTACGGCTTTGAACCGGAATGCCGATGTGCGGTCCGCGCTCTGCGTGCGTGCGGTGGAAGGCGAAGTACTCGCGGTCCGCGTTGTTCAGGTTCTCCGGCCGCGTGGGGCGGGAGTTCGCAATCCAGTTGCCGTCCTGGTCGTAGATGTGCAGGCCGTCGAGCTGGGGGAGCTCGGCAACGCGCAGGGCCAGCAGCTGGCGAAGCCGCGCCACGTCGGATGGATCGGTGCCGTCGTGCTCCACGCGCTCGACCATGCCGACCAGCACGGTGTCGGCCTTCTTGATCGTGTCGTCGGCCTGCTGCGCCATGGCGCGCGAGAGGTTCGACGTGGCCACGTTCATCTGCTGGAGCTGGTCGGTGCGCGCCTCCCAGCTGTTCCAGAAGTCGATCGCCAGCAGGCTGAGGCAGACGACGGCCACGAAAGCCATGGTCCGGGCGGTGATGGAGGGTCCGCGAATCACTACGCGCTTTCGGGGCAAGGAAGCATGGCGGCGGAAGGAAGGATGGGGTGGCTCGCCGGAGGCGAACGCGGCCCCAATGTATCCGAATGCGACGCCCAGCGCGCATTCGGCAGCCGCTTGATCTTGTGTGCCAGCGGCGGGTGTCTTGTCCCGTTTCGTGACAGCTGCTCACCGCGACACGCAGCGCTGTTGCAGCCTGGYGCAGGAAATCGGGCCGGTGCATGTGCCAGATCGGGCGAATGGCCTTCAGATCCGCGTGGCATGGCGCGTGCAATGCAGCACCCGGGACCGCGCGGCATTCGGCTTGCGCAGTCGCCTTCCACCCCTTACCCGACGGAGACAAGAGACCATGCAATACGCGAGCCCCAACACCCCCGGTGCCAAGATCGACTTCAAGCCGGCCTACGACAACTTCATCAACGGCAAGTTCGTGCCGCCCGTGAAGGGCCAGTACTTCGACGTGATCACGCCGATCAGCGGCAAGCCCTACACGCGCGCCGCCCGCTCGGGCGCGGAAGACATCGAGCTCGCGCTCGACGCCGCCCATGCGGCCGCGGGCCAATGGGGACGCACCTCGCCGGCCGAGCGCGCCAACCTGCTGCTGAAGATTGCCGACCGCCTGGAGCAGAACCTCGAGCTGCTCGCCTATGCGGAAACCGTGGACAACGGCAAGCCGATCCGCGAGACGCTCAACGCCGACATTCCGCTGACCATCGACCACTTCCGCTACTTTGCCGGGTGCCTGCGCGCACAGGAAGGCGCGCTGAGCGAGATCGACGAGAACACCATCGCCTATCACTTCCATGAGCCGCTGGGCGTGGTGGGGCTGATCATTCCGTGGAACTTCCCGATCCTGATGGCCGCGTGGAAGCTCGCGCCCGCCATTGCCGCGGGCAACTGCGTGGTGCTCAAGCCCGCCGAATCCACGCCGGTGAGCATCATGGTGATGGCCGAGCTGCTGGCCGACCTGCTGCCGCCCGGCGTGCTGAACATCGTGAACGGCTACGGCCGCGAAGCCGGCATGGCGCTGGCGGGCAGCAAGCGCATCGCGAAGATCGCCTTCACGGGCTCCACCGCCACCGGCCGCGTTATCGCGCAGGCCGCGGCCGGCAACCTGATCCCGGCCACGCTGGAACTCGGCGGCAAGAGCCCCAACATCTTCTTCGAGGACATCGCCGACGCGGACGACGACTTCTTCGACAAGGCCATCGAAGGCCTGGTGCTGTTCGCCTTCAACCAGGGCGAGGTCTGCACCTGCCCGTCGCGCGCGCTGATCCAGGAATCGATCTACGACAAGTTCATGGCGCGTGCGCTCGAGCGCATCAAGGCCATCAAGCAGGGCCATCCGCTGGACACCGACACCATGATGGGCGCGCAGGCCTCGGCCATCCAGATGGACAAGATCATGAGCTACCTCGCGCTCGGCAAGGAAGAGGGCGCGCAGTGCCTGACCGGCGGCGGCCGCGCGCAGCTCGGCGGCGAGCTGGCCGGCGGCTACTACATCGAGCCCACGCTGTTCAAGGGCCACAACAAGATGCGCATCTTCCAGGAGGAGATCTTCGGCCCCGTGCTCGCCATTGCCACCTTCAAGACCGAGGCCGAGGCGCTGGAGATTGCCAACGACACGCCCTACGGCCTGGGCGCCGGCGTGTGGACGCGCAACGGCAGCACCGCCTACCGCATGGGCCGCGCCATCCAGGCCGGCCGCGTGTGGACCAACTGCTACCACGCCTACCCCGCGCACGCCACGTTCGGCGGCTACAAGGAATCGGGCATCGGCCGCGAGACGCACAAGATGATGCTCGACCACTACCAGCAGACCAAGAACCTGCTCGTGAGCTATTCGCCGAAGAAGCTCGGCTTCTTCTGACAGCACGGCGGCGCCCGAAGATGACGGCGCTGTAATCCAGCCGACGGGAAACCGTCGGGCTGGATGGCTAGAGTGGCAGGCATGCCCGTCGAATACGGACAGGCATTGCCGCTCTATCTACAATGCTCCGCATGCACCGGGTTCGCCTCTTCGTCCTCTGGATCGTGATGTTTGCCGTGCCCTTCCAGGCGTACGCGGCAGCCGCCATGGTCTTTTGCGGGCCGGGCCATGACGGTGCTGCCCTGGCTGCTGCGGCAGCCGCTACGCCGGCCGAAGCGCATCGGCATGCGCAGCAGGCGCACGGCGATGGGCATGCAGGCCATCAGCACCACGAAGCTGCCGCGCAGGACGCCGGGACGTCTTCCGGCGACCAAAGCGCTCACGACGACACCCACGCGTCGCCCGATGGCATGCACAAGTGCGGCACCTGCGGCGCCTGCCACGCCACCGCACTCACCAGCACGCTGGAACTGATCGTGTTCCAGGGCCTTCCCCGCGCCGACCTCGCCGAGCCCGCCAGCACGGTGGCCACGGTCGCGCCGCGCCTTCTCGACAAACCTCCTCGCGCCTGAAGCGTTCGTGCGCCTGCGCGCGCCCGGTCACGGGCCGCAGCAGTCCGCATGCATCGCCTGCGTCACGCCCCTTCGGGCGGCCGTGACGCATTCCGTTCATGAACACGCGAGGATTCCATGTTCCATTCATTGCCGGCCCGTTGGCTGGCTGTCCTTCCGGCCATGGCAGCGGCGCTCGCTGCCGCGGCCCAGCCGGCACCGGCCCCCGCGCCGCGCGCTGAGGAAGCAGCTACCCGTGCGCCCACCACGCTGAGCTACAAGTCCGCGCTCGAGGGCTATCGGCCCTTCACCGACGACAAGCCCATTCCCTGGAAGGCGGCCAACGAGACCGTCCGCCAGCGCGGCGGCTGGAAGGCGTATGCCGAAGAGGCGGCGGGTGGGGCAGGTGGTGGCGCCTCCGAGGCACCCGCCGCGCACCAGGGGCACACGATGCCGATGCCTCCCGCCAGCAAGGAGAAGAAGCCATGAAGCGCACCTTGCGCCTCACGGCCGCTGCCGCCGCTGCGGCCCTCTTGCTGGCCGGCTGCGCCTCGGTCGGCATCGACGACGCGCTGCAGGACACCAACACCCAGGCCCAGCAGTTCACCGGCGGCAAGCTCGAACTCAGCCGCACGCAGGAGCAGCGCGACCGCCGCGCGGCGCTCGCGCAGGAGCTGCTCTCCAGGCCGATTTCGCAAAGCGATGCGGTGCAGCTCGCGCTCACCAACAGCCCCGCGGTGCAGGCGCTGGTCGCGCAGAGCTGGGGCGACATTGCCGCGGCCAACCAGTCGAGCCGGCTGCCCAACCCGGTCTTCAGCTTCGAGCGCATGCGCCTGGGCAGCGAGCTCGAACTCGGGCGGCTCCTGTCCTTCGGCCTCGTGGACCTCATCCTGCTGCCGCAGCGCCTGTCGATCTCGCGCAGCCAATCGAGCCAGGCCAAGGTGCAGCTCACCGGCGCCGTGGTCGACCAGGTCACGCAGGTGCGGCAGGCCTGGGTCCGCGCGGTGGCCGCGCAGCAGATGCTGCGCTATGCCGAGCAGGTCAACCGATCGGCCCAGGCCAGCGCGGAACTCGCGCGGCGCATGCAGCAGATCGGCAACTTCAGCAAGCTGCAGCGCGCGCGCCAGCAGGTCTTCTATGCCGACGCGACCACGCAGCTGGCGTCGGCGCAGCACGCTGCCACTGCTGCGCGCGAGGAACTGGTGCGTGCCTTGGGGCTCGACGATGCGCAGGCCGCCCAACTGGCCTTGCCCGATCGGCTGCCCGATCTGCCAAAGGCGCCGCGCGAGGCCAAGGAAGTGGCCGCCACCGCGACCGAGCAGCGACTGGACGTGCAGCTCGCGCGCGCGCAGCTCGACGTGGCGGGCAAGTCGCAGGGCATCAACCTGCTGTCGACCTTCGTCGACGTGGAGGTGGGCGGCCGGCGCGACACCGTGTTCGACAACGCCGAAGGCACCAAGGGCACGCGGCGCGGCTTCGAGCTGGACATCCGGCTGCCGCTGTTCGACTGGGGCTCGGCGCAGCGCGACGCACTGAACGCGCAATCGCTGGCCGCGGCCAACCGCTACGACGCCACCGTGCGCGGCGCTTCTTCCCAGCTGCGCGAAGGCTACTCGGCCTACCGCACCGCGTACGACATCGCGCGGCACTACCGCGACGAGATCGTGCCGCTGCGCCAGGCCATGGCCGACGAGAACGTGCTTCGCTACAACGGCATGCTGATCGGCGTCTTCGAGCTGCTGGCCGAGGCGCGCGACCAGATCGCGAGCGTGAGCAACGCCATCAACGCCCAGCAGCAGTTCTGGCTGGCCGATGCCGCATTGGCGGCCTCCGTGATCGGCAAGCCCACGGCCGCGGGTGCTTCGACCGCCAGCGCGGGCGCTGAAGCCGCCTCCGCAGGTGCCGCCCACTGAGCGCAGCACTGCACTCACCAAAACGATTCGAACGACATGACAAACAGACGCAACTTCCTCGGCGGCGCCGGCGCCATCACCGGCGCCCTTGCGGCCGCGAGCGTGAGCAAGGTGGCCATGGCCGCGCTGCCCGAACCCGTGACCCAGTCCACGCCCAACACCATGCCGCCGCTCATGCCACCCGGCGGGCGGCCCTACAACCCCGTGGTCACGCTCAACGGCTGGACGCTGCCCTGGCGCATGAACAACGGCGTGAAGGAATTCCACCTGGTGGCCGAGCCCGTGGTGCGCGAGATGGCGCCCGGCTTCAAGGCCAACCTGTGGGGCTACAACGGCCAGTCGCCCGGCCCGACCATCGAGGTGGTCGAAGGCGACCGCGTGCGCATCTTCGTGACCAACAAGCTGCCCGAGCACACCAGCGTGCACTGGCACGGCCAGCGCCTGCCCAACGGCATGGACGGCGTCTCGGGCCTGACCCAGCCGCCGATCCGCCCGGGCAAGACCTTCGTCTACGAGTTCGTCGCGCGCCGCCCCGGCACCTTCATGTACCACCCGCATGCGGACGAGATGACGCAGATGGCCATGGGCATGATGGGCTTCTGGGTGACGCACCCCAAGGCCGAGCATCCGCTGATCGAGAAGGTCGACCGCGACTTCGTGTTCCTGCTCAACGCCTACGACGTGGAGCCCGGCAGCGCCACGCCCAAGATCATGACCATGCTGGACTTCAACCTGTGGTCCTGGAACAGCCGCATCTTTCCGGGCATCGACTCGCTCAACGTGCGGCTCAACGACAAGGTGCGCATCCGCATCGGCAACCTCACGATGACCAACCACCCGATGCACCTGCACGGGCACGAGTTCCTCGTCACCGGCACCGATGGCGGGCCGACGCCCAAAAGCACGCGCCAGTACGAGGTGACCACCGACGTGGCCGTCGGCCAGATGCGCCAGATTGAGTTCCTGGCCGACGAGGAGGGCGACTGGGCTTTCCACTGCCACAAGAGCCACCACACGATGAACGCGATGGGCCACGACGTGCCCACCCTCATCGGCCTGGACCACAAGGACGTGGCCCGGCAGATCACGAACCTGGTGCCCGACTACATGGTGATGGGCGAGCGCGGCATGGCCGACATGGGCGAGATGGAAATGCCCATTCCCGACAACACCGCGCGAATGATGACCGGCGAAGGGCCCTTCGGCTCCGTCGAGATGGGCGGCATGTTCAGCGTGGTGAAGGTGCGCAGGAACCAGAAGCCCGGCGACTACGGCAACCCCGGCTGGTTCAAGCACCCCAAGGGCACCGTGGCCTACGAGCTCGACGGCCCCGCGCCCGAAACCTCGCGCCAGCGCGACCCCGGCGCGGCCGCGATGCCCGCGCGGAACATGCCCGCGAAGAACATCGAAGTGCAGATCCGCAAGCCCGGTGGTGGCCACTCCGGCCACTGAGTTTTTTCTGTTCGTTCCTTCTTTCTCTTTCTTCCAACCAACCTTCCAAAGGAAAACCATGAAGCACAGCATCCTCCGCAACGCCGCCTTCGCAGCACTCTGCGCCCTGGCGGCCGCAGGCGCCTCTGCCACCGGCAACCACGCCGGCGGGCATGGCCACGGCGACGCCGATGCCGCCATCGGCCAACCCGGCGTGGCCGCCAAGGCCACGCGAACCATCAACGTCGACATGACCGACGGCATGCGCTTCACGCCCGCCGACATCAAGGTGAAGCAGGGCGAGACCGTGCGCTTCGTCGTCAAGAACTCCGGCCAGCTGAAGCACGAGCTCGTGCTCGGCACCGAGAAGGAACTCAAGGAGCACTACGAAGCCATGAAGAAGAACCCCGAGATGGAGCACGCCGATCCCAACATGGTGACCCTGGCCGCAGGCAAGAGCGGCGAGATCGTGTGGCAGTTCACCAAGGCCGGCAAGGTCGACTTCGCATGCCTGCAGCCGGGCCACTACGACGCCGGCATGAAGGGCGCCGTGACGGTGGCCGGCAAGACCCCCGCCGCCAAGTAAGAAAACCCACGTCCAGGAGAAACACGACCATGTCGAAGATTCGCATTGCACTCATGGCGGCGCTGGCCGCATTCGCTTTCACGGCCTCCGCCGCGGAGCTTGCCGATGGCGAGATCCGCAAGGTGGACAAGGACAACAAGAAACTCACGATCAAGCACGGCCCGCTCAAGAGCCTGGACATGCCGGGCATGACCATGGTCTTCGGGGTGAGCGACGAGACCGTGCTGGACAAGTTCCAGCCGGGGGACAAGGTTCGTTTTGATGCGCAGAAGGCGGATGGGAAGATTGTTGTGACGCACATCGAGCCTGCGCGCTGAGAAGGGCGGGAGCTTCGGCGAGCGAGCACTCGCGTCATCTGGGGTGCTGAGGTGTCTATTGCCCGATCCGACCTGATGCGGCCRGCTTCGTCGTCCCTCCAGGGGACGACTGGTCTGTCGTCATCGGAGCCGAAAAAGGAATGGCGTTCCGACTACGTCGAATAGTCCAAACCGCTCGGCCCGATTTCGTCGATCAGAACAAAATCGTCCACATTTGTCGAATATGGAGGGGTATTTAACGCAAAGAGAATGCCCTCCAAATAGCCTCGCCGATCTACTACGCGATTAAGAGGGAGATCGTGCGGGACGGCGCTTCGCCATAGCGAGTCATTGGAAAAATCCGCCAAAACGTAGTTTAATCCGTTGACGATATTCTCTTTTGATATTGGTCCAAATGTCGAAAAACTATGCCTCATTTCTTCAAAGAGAATTTTCTGATTGGCAGTGGAATTAATATCAAATCGCTCCAGCTCTTCGTCGCTTTTTCTCATTAAAAAATCGTAGAGGCCGCGTAGGTAGCCAAGATTTAATGAATTCATACGGATAACTGTGTGGATTTAGCCGAAACTGGTTTTTGGACCGTGACGTGCGACGTAGTGGCAGGCGACGTCATGCTCGGAGCGCTAGGCAATGCGCCGGCCCAGGGCGTCATAGCTGAAGGTGGCGGTCTTGCCGTAACTGGTCCCGCCTTCGTATTTTTCTAGATATTCATCAAATCCAGCTGCCACTACCGTTCCTAGCACCTTGACAAAGCATTCCCAGTGGACCACTTCACCTTCCCGGAGATAATTTTCATTGATCCAGAAGGATTTTTGGCCTGAATCGATGCGCCGATCTTGGAAATAATTTCTGCATCTTTCATTTTTCTTTGCCGAAGAACATCCAGTTGGCCTATCCGCAAAGATATCGAGTCGACCGCCTTCTGGAGTGATGACGTTGAATAGGCGACATGGTTTTATGTGGATGCTCGCTCGGACGTGATGCTTGCCCATCCCCCTTGAGCTCACCAATCGGAGGATCGGTTTTGAACCTAGGCAGTCTTTAAACACTTTGTTCAGCGAAAAACGCAATCCTGCAGCGGGATATAGCCCGTGCCCGAGGCAAATGCAACGGTGCATGTGGCCTTGAACGCAGTGCCGGCCGTCAGGGCCCCCATTTGGACTTCGCTGGTGGCATCGCGGGCAACCATGCGAACCAGTTCGCTTTCTGAACCGGCAACACCTGCTTTGAGCAAAGCACTGCCATTCGCGCTGTCCGGACCTCTTTTGAAGCCTCTGCTCGGTCCTCCGAGCACTACGCCGGAAAATGAGATCCTCTTATTGAATTCTGGCAAATCCATGGTCGAATAGCCTGCCTTGACGTAGCTCTGATGCAGTTTTCCTAAATTTATTTCCTTGGGCGCGGTGTCCGCGGCGAAGCTAATATTGGCAGCGAGGAGCAGTGGCAATGTAAGAAGTCGCATTGAAGTTTCTGACTGGGAATGGTTTAAATGAGGTCGAGGAAGTACTAGTGCTTGGGACGTCTAAGATCTAAATAGATCTAGAGACTACAAATAACTTGATGTCGTATTC
>NZ_JBFTPJ010000132.1:0-8788 GCF_056398445.1 Variovorax sp. 01T439_2 | reverse complement strand
GCAGGAGGACGACCAGGCCGTCGTCGGCAATCGGCACCTCGCGCCAGTTGAAGGTGGGGCTGCAGGCGGCAAGCGCGAGCGTGGCGGCTGCGGCCAGCGCGGGCCGGAAACGGGAGTCGGACGATGGCATCGGAAAGCCATTATCGAGCCGCCCGCACGCCCGCCGGCACGATCCGGCCGGCGGAACTAAAATCGGCCGGCCCCTCTCCATCCGCTGCCATGAAAAAATACATCACCGTCGCCGCAGTCGCCCTTGCATTGGCCGCGGGCGTGGGGGTGTACCTGGGTTCCGGCACCACCGAGGCACCGGCCTCGACCTTCGTGCTGCTCGACGGCAGCAAGAAAAGCACCAACGACCTGAAGGGCAAGGTCACCCTGGTGAACTTCTGGGCCACCAGCTGCGTGACCTGCGTGGCGGAAATGCCCAAGGTCATTGCCACCTACGACAAGTACAAGTCCAAGGGCTACGACACGCTGGCCGTGGCCATGAGCTACGACCCGCCAAGCTACGTCGTCAACTTTGCCGAGACCCGCAAGCTGCCGTTCAAGGTGGCGATCGACAACACCGGCAGCGTGGCCCAGGCCTGGGGCGACGTGAAGCTCACGCCCACCACCTACCTGGTCAACAAGAAGGGCGAAATCGTGAAGCGCTATGTGGGCGAACCCGATTTCGCCGAGCTCCACAAGCTGATCGAGAAACTGCTCGCCGAGGCTTGATCCGCACGAGGTGCAGGGGCGAACGCATAGCAACAACCCGAAGCATGCTTCGGCCCGGACTTTGCTAATCTGCGCCTTCCGCAGTTCTTGCGCACCCCGCCTCTTCGATGACCGACTCTCCCGTGGCCGCCTCGCGTGAGCCCGCACCGATCCTGTTCGCCGCATGCGCAGGCATGGCCTACTGGATCTCATCGCTGCGCGTATGAGCTTTTCGGTTTCACGCCCGCTGCCGCTGGCCGACACGCCAGCCGTCGTGCTCCTGACGCCGGAGGAACCCGCCGAACTCGATGCGGCGCGCGCGATCTTCCGCGACTACGCCGCCTCGCTGGACATCGACCTGTGCTTCCAGAATTTCGAGGAAGAGGTCGCCACGCTGCCTGGCGACTACGCCGAGCCGCGCGGCGCCCTGCTGCTCGCGCTGGTCGATGCCGCCCACATCAAGGAGGAAGCCGGGCAACGCGCGCCGACCCTCATGCGCGCCAATGGCACGCTGGCGCACGTGGCCGGCTGCTGCGCGCTGCGCCCGCTCGACAACACCGACTACGCCAATGCCGCGGAGATGAAGCGGCTGTTCGTGCGGCCCGGCTTTCGGGGGCTGGGCGACGGGCGGCAGCTTGCCGAAGCCATCCTCGACGCCGCGCGCGGCGCAGGCTATGCCTGCGTGCTGCTCGACACGCTGGACGACATGGAATCGGCCCGCGCGCTCTACGAAGACCTGGGATTCGAGGAAGTGCCGCCCTACTATCACAACCCGATCGCGGGCGCGCACTACCTCAAGGTGGACCTTTAGCCAGCTCCGCCGTCAGCCGCGGGCCTGGGCCAGCAGCGTCTCGGCATTGCTGACCTCGAACTTGCCCGGTGCCTCGACGTTCAGCGTGGCCACCTTGCCGTCCTTCACGAGCATCGAATAGCGGTTGCTGCGCAGGCCCATGCCGCGGCCGGTCAGGTCGAGCGTGAGGCCGGTGGCCTTGGCGAAATCGGCGCTGCCGTCGGCCAGCATGCGCACCTTGGCGCCGGTCTTCTGGTCGCGCGCCCAGGCGCCCATCACGAAGGCGTCGTTCACGCTCACGCACCAGATCTCGTCCACGCCGGCGGCCTTGAAGTCGTCGTAGTGCTGCACATAGCCGGGCACGTGCTTGGCCGAGCAGGTGGGCGTGAAGGCGCCCGGCAGCGCGAACAGCGCAATGGTCTTGCCGGCCGTGGCCTTGCTCACGTCCACCGGGTTCGGGCCGATGCTGCAGCCTTCGCCTTCGACCTCGGAATATTCCTGCAGGGTTGCCGAAGGAAGGGTGTCGCCGACTTTGATCATCTGAGTGCTCCTGAAAAAGAAAAACGGCCCACATTGTGGGCCGTTTCCGGATGGGTTGCCTTCAAGAGGCTTCCCGAGGTCGATCAGCCGGTGATCAGACCAGCACGGCCTTCTCGACCAGGCGGGTCACGACCCAGTTCTTGGTCTTGGAGATCGGACGGCTTTCCGTGATCTCGATGGTGTCGCCCAGCTTGTACTCGCCCTTTTCGTCGTGGGCGTGGTACTTGCTCGTCTTGGCCACGATCTTGCCGTAGAGCTCGTGCTTCACACGGCGCTCGACCAGCACGGTCACGGTCTTGGCACGCTTGTCGCTGACCACCTTGCCGATCAAGGTGCGCTTGAGGGATTTTTTAGCTTCCGTCATGTTCACTCCTTACTTGGCGGCTTGGGTTTCTTGCTGCTTCTGAGCAAGAATGGTCTTGGCGCGCGCGATGTCGCGGCGCGTCACGCGCAGCGTCGAGGTGTTCGACAGCTGTTGCGTGGCTTTCTGCATGCGCAGGCCGAAATGGGCCTTCTGCAGGTCCTTGATTTCGGCTTGCAGGCCTGCGACGTCCTTCGTGCGCAGGGTTGCAGCCTTGGTCACCTTGGCCGGAGCCGCGGTTTCTTTTTTCTTACGTGTTGCCATGGATGTTCTCCTCTCAGGCGCCGAGCTGGCGAGCGACGAAGGTCGTACGCAGCGGAAGCTTGGCGGCGGCCAGGCGGAACGCTTCGCGGGCGAGTTCTTCGGGCACGCCGACGATCTCGAACACGATCTTGCCAGGCTGGATTTCAGCGACGTAGTACTCGGGGTTGCCCTTACCGTTACCCATCCGCACTTCGGCGGGCTTGGTAGAGATCGGCTTGTCCGGGAACACGCGGATCCAGATACGGCCACCGCGCTTCACGTGACGCGAAATCGCGCGGCGAGCGGCTTCGATCTGGCGCGCCGTGAGGCGGCCGCGGTCGGTGCATTTGAGACCGAAGTCACCGAAGGCAACCGAGTTGCCCCGGGTTGCGACGCCGGTGTTGCGGCCCTTTTGTTCCTTGCGGAACTTTCTGCGTGCAGGTTGCAGCATTTTTAATACTCCGTAGTTCTAAGACCGATCACTCGGTCTTGGCACCGTCAGCTGCTGCAGCTGGCGCGGCTTTGCGGACGCGCTTAACGGCGGGTTTCGAGTCTGCACCCGGAGCAGCGGGAGCTGCGCCAGTGGCTTCTGCGGGCTTATCGCTGCCGTCGGCCGGGGCGGTGTTGCCACCGATCGGGCCACGGGCACCGGCGCGCGGGCCGGGGCCACGACGGTCCGAACCCGGACGGTCGCCACCCGGGCGGCCATCGCGGCGCGGACCACGCGGGCGACGCTCGTCGTCCGGACGCGGCGTTTCGACGGCCGGCAGGTCGTTGCGGCCCAGCGTGTCGCCCTTGTAGACCCAGACCTTGACGCCGATGACGCCGTAGGTGGTCTTGGCTTCCGAGGTGCCGTAGTCGATGTCGGCGCGCAGCGTATGGAGGGGCACGCGGCCTTCGCGGTACCACTCGGTACGGGCAATTTCGATGCCGTTCAGGCGGCCAGCCGACATGATCTTGATGCCCTGGGCACCCAGACGCATGGCGTTCTGCATGGCGCGCTTCATGGCGCGGCGGAACATGATCCGCTTTTCGAGCTGCTGCGTGATGCTGTCGGCGATCAGCTGGGCATCGATTTCGGGCTTGCGCACTTCTTCGATGTTGACTGCCACCGGCACGCCGAGCTGCTTGCCCAGTTCGCGCTTGAGGTTCTCGATGTCTTCGCCCTTCTTGCCGATCACGACGCCCGGACGAGCCGAGTAGATCGTGATGCGTGCGTTCTTGGCGGGACGCTCGATCATGACGCGCGACACCGAAGCGTTCTTCAGCTTCTTCTTGAGGTATTCGCGGACCTTGATGTCTTCGGCCAGCATGCCCGCGAAATCGCGGTCGCTTGCGTACCAGCGGCTGGACCAGTTACGGGTAACCGCAAGGCGGAAGCCGGTCGGATGGATTTTCTGTCCCATATTTCTTCCAGGCGTTCTTAGTTGCCAACCGTCACGTACACATGGCACGTGGGCTTGCTGATGCGGTTACCGCGACCCTTGGCTCGCGCCGTGAAGCGCTTGAGCGTTGCGCCCTGTTCGACGTAGATGGTCTTGACCTTCAGTTCGTCGATATCGGCGCCATCGTTGTGCTCGGCGTTGGCAATTGCCGACTCGAGCACCTTCTTGATGATCACAGCGGCCTTCTTCTGCGTGAATTGCAGGACGTTGAGCGCTTGATCAACCTTCTTGCCGCGGATCAGGTCAGCGACCAGACGGCCCTTGTCGACCGAGAGGCGGACACCGCGGAGGACTGCACGTGTTTCAGACATGGTCGTTCCTTACTTCTTCTGGACTTTCTTGTCCGCGGGGTGCCCCTTGAACGTGCGCGTGAGCGCAAATTCGCCGAGCTTGTGGCCGACCATCTGGTCGGTGATGTAGACAGGCACGTGCTGCTTGCCGTTGTGCACGGCAATGGTCAGGCCGATGAACTCGGGCAGGACCATCGAGCGGCGCGACCAGGTCTTGATCGGCTTCTTGTCCTTCGTCGTCACGGCCTTGTCGGCCTTGGCCACGAGGTGATGGTCAACAAACGGACCCTTTTTGAGAGAGCGAGTCATTTGCTATCCCTTACTTCTTGCGGCGCGACACGATGAAGACCTGCGTGCGCTTGTTGTTACGGGTACGGTAGCCCTTGGTCAGGTTGCCCCATGGGTCGACAGGATGGCGGCCTTCGCCGGTCTTGCCTTCGCCACCACCGTGCGGGTGGTCGACAGGATTCATCACCACGCCGCGAACGGTCGGGCGAATACCCATGTGACGCTTCACACCGGCCTTGCCGAGTTGGCGCAGGCTGTGCTCTTCGTTCGCGACTTCACCGATGGTGGCGCGGCATTCGATGTGGATGCGGCGCACCTCACCCGAACGCATGCGGACCTGGGCGTAGACGCCTTCGCGAGCCAGCAGCGTGGCCGACGTGCCGGCCGAACGCGCGATCTGCGCGCCCTTGCCGGGTTGCAGTTCGATGCAGTGGATCGTCGAGCCGACCGGAATGTTGCGGATCGGCAGCGTGTTGCCGGCGCGGATCGGGGCTTCCGAACCGCTCAGCAGCGTTGCACCAGCCTCAAGACCGCGCGGGGCGATGATGTAGCGGCGCTCGCCGTCGGCGTAGCAGACCAGGGCAATGTGGGCGGTGCGGTTCGGGTCGTATTCGATGCGTTCGACCTTGGCCGGGATGCCGTCCTTGTTGCGCACGAAGTCGACAACGCGGTAGTGGTGCTTGGCACCGCCGCCACGATGACGGATCGTGATGTGGCCGTTGTTGTTGCGGCCGGCCTYCTGGAACTGGGGCTCCAGCAGAGGCGCGTGAGGAGCACCCTTGAACAGGTGGTCCCGCGAGATCTTCACCGCGCCGCGTTGGCCCGGCGAAGTGGGTTTCATCTTGATGACGGCCATGATTAAGCGCCTTCCCCGACGAGGTTGAGCTCTTGACCGGGCTTGAGCGTCACATAGGCCTTGCGAACGTTGTCGCGGCGGCCGATGGACTTGCCAAAGCGCTTGGTCTTGCCCTTGGTGTTGAGCACCGACACGCCCTGGACTTCGACCTTGAACATCAGTTCGACAGCGGCCTTGATCTCGGGCTTGGTGGCGTCTTGCAGCACCTTGAAAGTGACAGCGTTCGACTTCTCGCCGACCATCGTGGCCTTTTCGGACACGATCGGGGCGACCAGCACCGCCATCAGGCGGCCTTCTTCGAACGTACGTTCAGCGGCGGTAGGGTTCACGCGGCTCATGCGAACATCTCCTTGAGCTTGTCGACGGCACCCTTGGTGACCAGCACCTTCTTGTAGTGGACCAGCGACACCGGATCGGCGTAGCGGGGTTCGACCACGAGAATGTTCACCAGATTGCGCGAGGCAAGGTACAGGTTTTCGTCGACTTCTTCGGCGATCACGAGCACGGACTCGAGATTCATCGCCTTGAAACGGGCTGCCAGCGGCTTCGTCTTGGGCGAATCCACGGTCAGCGAATCCACCACGGCCAGACGGCCTTCGCGAGCGAGCTGCGAGAAGATGGCGGCCATGCCGGCGCGGTACATCTTCTTGTTGATCTTCTGCGAGAAGTTTTCGTCAGGCATGTTCGGGAAGATCCGGCCACCCCCGCGCCACAGCGGCGAGGACGTCATACCGGCACGGGCGCGGCCCGTTCCCTTTTGCTTGAAAGGCTTCTTGGTCGAGTGCTTGACCTGCTCGCGGTCCTTCTGGGCGCGCGTGCCTTGGCGGGCGTTGGCCTGGAATGCAACGACGATCTGGTGGACCAGGTCTTCGTTGTAGTCACGGCCGAACACGGTCTCGGGGGCGTCGTATTTCGACGCGGCCTGGCCTTGTTCGTTCAGGAGTTCGAGTTGCATTACTTCGCTCCTTCAGCCGCTTGCGGCTTGGCCTTGATGGCGGGACGCACGGTGACGAAGCCACCCTTCGAACCCGGGATCGCGCCCTTGATGAGCAACAGTTGACGCGCTTCGTCGATGCGGAAGACATCGAGGTTCTGCGTGGTCTTGGTGACGTCGCCGAGGTGGCCCGTCATGCGCTTGCCGGGGAACACGCGACCGGGGTCTTGTGCCATGCCGATCGAGCCGGGAACGTTGTGCGAACGGCTGTTGCCGTGCGACGCGCGCTGCGAGCTCATGTTGTGGCGCTTGATCGTGCCAGCGTAGCCCTTGCCGATCGAGGTGCCTTGCACGTCGACCTTCTGGCCCACCGAGAACACGCTGCTCGCGGCGATCACGGCGCCAGCCTTGTGCTGGCCTGCGGTATCGGCGGTCACGCGGAATTCGCGGATGATTTCACCAGCTTCGACACCCGCCTTGGCGAGGTGGCCGGCTTGGGGCTTGGTCACGCGCGATGCCTTGCGCGAACCGAACGTCACTTGCAGTGCGACGTAGCCGTCGGTCTCTTGCGACTTGATCTGGGTCACACGGTTGTTGGACACATCCACCACCGTGACAGGAACTGCGTCCCCGTCATCGGTGAAGAGACGCATCATCCCCACCTTGCGGCCCAGCAACCCGAGGGAGTTGCTCAGACTCATTTGTTTTCTCCAAAAATGGAAACTCCCCTCGCCGCTGCCACTTCAATTGGCGACAGCGTTTGGCCGATTCCCCTGGGGGTACCCGGCCTGCGAAGGAAGGTTGATAAATCTCCGCTCTCAAGGCGCCCGAATGGACGCACGAAGGGCAGAGCCAGCGATTATAGCCCGCGATGCGGGCGCAGTGCAAGCTGCATTGCGAAGCGGCCCGGAAGGCACCTGCCCCCTGTCTTGGGCCGCTTTTTACTGCTTCCGGCCTATTTGACGGGCATCGTGATGATGCTGTCGCCACCCGGCGTGGACTTCATTTCGCCGCTGGATTTCAAGGTCGGCGCGGCCGTGCCGGTCTGGATGGGGACCGAAACCGCGCTCGAGGCGCCGCCGTGCCTGATGAACACATTGAGGTAGGCCAGCCCCTCGGCCTCGCTCACCACGACGACGGTGGCCGTGGTCCGCTTGCCGGCCGGCAGCGCGAGGGTGCTGCTTCCCTGGAGGGCCAGCCCCTTGTCGGCGCTCAGGCGGACCGTGGCACCCTCGGCGTCGGTCACGCCGTCGAATTTCAGCACGACAGGCGTGGCCTGGCCCACTCGCGGCGTGGCGTCGAGCCGGTATTCGAGCTTGACGCCGGCGCCGCCGGGCTTTTGCGGCGCCGTGGTCATGGGGGCGGCCTGGCGCTGCTGCTGCGACGCTGCGTGCCTGGCGCTGCGCGACCCGGGGTCGCCGTCTGCCGCGGCCGGTACCGACAGCATTGCCAGTGCGAGGCACACGAGGCACGCGAGGGCCATCATCGAATTCGATCGGATGTTCATGGCGGCCTTTCTTGCTACTACTGAATGGAGACGTTGAAGCATGCGTCGAGACTGCTGCGGTCCGTCACTGCCAGAACGTACTCGCCAGCCGACAGGCTGACCGTATTGCCGGTTCGGGCAACCAGGCCGCCCCTGAAGATGTCGAAATCGGGGTTGGATCCCGCCGGACCGCCATTCACGACGATCTGGTAGCTGCGGTTGGCAGGCGCGGTGAAGCGGACATAGGAGAAGTTGCCGAGCTTGTTGCCCGTGCCGGCGTCGTTGGAGACGCAGGCCTGGGTCACGGCGCCGCCCACGGTCGCCACCCTGTACATCGGGATCGCAACCGGAATTGCGCCGTCGTTGGTTTCGGCGCCGCCGAACGGATCGTTGTCCGTCGCGTTGATGCCCTGCCCGCCCAGCAGGGTGGCCAGGGCCGACGCGCTGCCCGGCGCGGTCGCGTTGAAGGCCGCCGAGAAAGGATGGATCGAGGTGACGGCCGCGCCGCTCCTGAACTGGAAGCCGGTCAGCGTGTCGTGGATCGGCTTGAAGCCCACCTGCTGGTTGAGATTCCAGAAGATCGACTGGATCGAGGTCTCGCGGTACCAGCCCGGCTGGGTTGCCGCACCGGCGGAAAGGTCGATGTTGATGCTCTCCCGGACGGACGCCTGTTGCGCCCCGCCCGAATCGACATAGTTCCGGCGCCCGAGCGCAATGCCCGACCAGGCATTGCCCCAGCCTTCCGAGAACGCGAGCCGGCGATCGGTACGCTGGCTCTGGCTGTGGTCCCCGCCCATCGAGTCGTCGCGGCTGAAGGAGGACTGGTAGTAGTGCCCCCACTCGTGGGCGATCACCGAGG
>NZ_JBFTPJ010000131.1:0-8827 GCF_056398445.1 Variovorax sp. 01T439_2 | reverse complement strand
GGATCAGGTCCAGCACCTCCTGCGCGCGCGTCAGGCTCTCGTAGTTGCCGAACGGCACGTCGTGGTCCTGCGCAAACTTCTCGACGTTCTCCTGGTCGATCATGACGATCACCGTGAGGTAGGGTTTCTTGTCGCCGATCACCACTGCGTCGGTGATGTAGGGGCTGAACTTGAGCTCGTTCTCCAGCTCGCTCGGCGTGATGTTCTTCCCCCCTGCCGTGATGATGATGTCCTTCATGCGGTCGGTGATGCGGAAATACCCTTCCGCGTCGACCGTCCCCACGTCGCCGGTGTGCAGCCAGCCGTCGGCGTCGATGGTCTCGGCGGTCTTCTCGGGCAGGTTGAGGTAGCCCATGAAGACATTGGGGCCGCGCACCAGGATCTCGCCGGTCTTCGGATCGAGGCGCACCTCGTTGTAGCTGGTGGCCGGGCCGATCGACCCCGGCCGGATGCGCGAGGGCGGCACGCCCGTGGAGGCGCCGCACGATTCCGTCATGCCCCAGACCTCGAGCATGGGCACGCCCAGCGCCAGGTACCAGCGCACGAGCTCGGGCGAGATCGGCGCCGCGCCGGTCACGAGGAAGCGCGCGCGGTGGATGCCGATGAGCTTGCGCACGTTGTCGAGCGCGAGCCAGCGCGCCAGCCGGAACTTCAAGCGCAGCCAGGCGCCCACCGGCCGGCCCTCGAGCACGCGATCGGCGATCTGCCGGCCGACGCCGATGCTCCAGCCGTAGGCGGCCTGCTGCAGGCGGCTGGCTTCCYTCAGCGCAATCATCACGCCCGAATAGAACTTCTCCCACACGCGCGGCACGGCGGTGAACACGGTGGGCGAAATCTCGCGCACGTTCTCGGGCACCGTCTCCGGGTTCTCGACGAAGTTGAGGATCGAGCCGGTGTACATCGCAAAGTATTCGCCGCCCATGCGCTCGGCGATGTGGCACAGCGGCAGGAAGCACATGCGCTCGTCGCCCTCGCCCTGGGCCAGCAGGGTGTTGTAGCCGCGCATGGTGTAGACCAGCCCGCGATGGCTGTGCATCGCGCCCTTGGGCTTGCCGGTGGTGCCCGAGGTGTAGACCAGGATCGCGAGGTCTTCGGGCCGGCAGGCGGCAATGCGCTGCGCCAGCGCCTGCGGATGGGCCTGCAGGTGGTCGCGGCCGAGTGCGCGCAGGGCATCCAGGCTGATGACGCCGGGGTCGTCGAGCTCGCGCAGGCCTTCCATGTCGAACACCACGACCTTGCGCAGCATCGGCAATTGCGCGCGCACCTCGAGCGCCTTGTCGAGCTGCTCGTCGTCCTCGACGAAGAGCACGGTGGTGCGCGAGTCCTCGCAGAGGTAGTGCACCTGCGAGGCCGCGTCGGTGGGATAGATGCCGTTGGACACGCCGCCGCAGCTGAGCACGGCCACGTCGCACAGCACCCACTCGATGACGGTGTTGGCAAGGATCGACGCGCGCTCGCCCTGGCCGAAGCCCAGCGCCAGCAGGCCGCCCGCGATCTCGCGCACGGCCTCGGCGGTTTGCCGCCAGGTCCAGGCGCGCCAGATGCCGAATTCCTTCTGCCGCATCCAGACCTTGTCGGCGCGCAGCTCCACGGCCTTCCAGAACACGGCCGGGATGGTGTCGCCCGGCACGGCGATGCCCGGACTCGGCTGCAGGTGCGCGAGGTCCCAGAGGCCGGCGGGAGCGCGCAGGGTGGTTGTGCTCATGCCGTCATCTCCAGGTCTTCTTCTTTTTCCAGCGCCGCTCGCCGCGCACGCCGTCGTCCTTGACGCCGAGATAGAACTCCTTGATGTCTTCCTTCTCGCGCAGGCGTTCGCAGGTGTCTTCCATGACGATGCGGCCGTTCTCGAGCACGTAGCCGTGGTCGGAGGCGTTGAGCGCCATGTTGGCGTTCTGCTCGACCAGCAGGATGGTGGTGCCGCGTTCGCGGTTGATGCGCACGACGATCTCGAAGATCTCCTTCGTCAGCTTGGGGCTGAGGCCGAGGCTGGGTTCGTCGAGCAGGATGAGATGCGGCGCGGCCATGATGGCGCGCGAGATGGCGAGCATCTGCTGCTGGCCGCCCGAGAGCAGGCCCGCATCCTGCGTGGCGCGCTCGCGCAGGATCGGAAAGTAGGCATAGACGCTTTCCATGTCGCGCGCCACGCCGTCGCGGTCCTTGCGGGTGTAGGCGCCCATCAGCAGGTTGTCCTTCACCGACAGCAGCGGGAACACCTCGCGGCCTTCGGGCACATGGCTCAGGCCCTGCTGGACGATGTGGGCCGGGTCCTTGGCGGTGATGTCCTTGCCCTGGAATTCGATGCTGCCTTTTCTCGGGTCGATGATTCCGGAGATCGTTTTGAGGATGGTTGTTTTTCCTGCGCCGTTCGAACCCAGGACGGTCACTATTTCGCCCTGCCTGACCTTCAGGCTCACGCCACGGATGGCCTTGATGGGGCCGTAGGCGCTTTCGACGTTGAGCAACTGGAGGACGACGTCGGTCACTTCGTTGTCCCTCGAGTTTTCGACAAGGGCGGGGAGCGGCGTTGGGGCCCATGCCCCGGGCGGGCCGACGTCACCGGCCCTTCGGGCTTCCCTGCGCTGCTCACGCCAAGCGGGGTCTCGCAGAACTCGCTTCGATCAAACAGCTGCGAGCCCTGATCCGCTTGTCGCTSCGCTGCTCGGCGGTGCCTCAACGGCCCGCCCGGGGCATGGGCCCCAACGCCGTGGGCACGCTCAGGGTGGTTCCACCTCCGCTCGAGCCCGGTGTGCGGTGCGGGGCGGGCGCCCCCTCTGTGCCGCTGAGGAGCGCAGCTTTCCGCGGATAAGGGCTCGCCCTTGTTTGAGCGAAGCGAGTTTGGGCGAGACCCCGCGGAAGGCGAGCACCGGAAGGGAGCCCGAAGGGCCGGCATAGTGGGGGCGACCGCGCCGCACCGCATACCGGGCGTCTCCAACGAAGCAGCGAACAAGACATTCACGCCGCCACCCTCCTCAAGCTGCTCACGTCATCCACAGTCCCAAGATAGGCCTCGACAACACGCGCATCCGCCTGCACCTCGCGCGGCGTACCGGTGGCCAAGACTTCGCCCATGTTCATGGCCAGCACGCGGTCCGACACCTTCGACACCAAAGACATGTCGTGCTCGACCATCAGCACCGAAACGCCCAGTTCATGCTGGATGTCCTGGATCCAGAACGCCATGTCCGCCGTCTCTTCGACGTTGAGCCCTGAAGAAGGCTCGTCGAGCAGCAGCAGCTTCGGCTCGGTGCACAGCGCACGCGCGAGCTCCACCACCTTGCGCACGCCATACGGCAAGCCGGCCACCATCGAGTCGCGATGATGCTGCAGGTCCAGCAGGTCGATCACCTGCTCCGCCTTCTCGCGCGCCGCAATCTCCGCACGCCGCGTGGCGGGCGTGAAGAACACCTCGCTCCAGAACCCCGTCTGCCGGTGCGTGTGGCGGCCGATCAGCAGGTTGTGCAGCACCGTCGCGTGTTCGAACAGCTCGATGTTCTGGAAGGTGCGCGCAATGCCCAGTGCCGCAATCGCGTGCGGTGCCTGCTGCGTCAGCGCCAAGGGCCCCGCGGCCTCGCCATGCCACGTGATCTCGCCCATCGTCGGCGTGTAGATCCGGCTGATCAGGTTGAACACCGTCGTCTTGCCCGCGCCGTTCGGGCCGATCAGCGTGAACACCTCGCCGCGGCGCACGTCGAAGCTCACCTTGTTGACCGCGAGCACGCCGCCGAAGCGCACGCTCAGGTCCTTGGCCGAAAGAAGAACGTCGCCGCTGCTGCTGCTCGTCATCTCAGGCGATCCGACTTGGTGAACGACTTCTGCCGCTTGAACAGGCCCTTGCGGTAGAACGGGAAGAGCTGCAGCCAGGTGCGGATCTTGAGCCAGCGGCCATACAGCCCCAGCGGCTCGAACAGCACGAACGCGATCAGCACCACGCCGTACACCAGCCCCTGCAGCCCCGGTGCCTGGCCGACCACGGCCGGCAGCCAGTCTTTGCCCATCGAGATCAGCTGCGGCATCGCAATCAGGAAGATCGCGCCCAGGAACGCGCCATGCACCGAGCCCAGGCCGCCGATCACCACCATCAGCAGCAGGTCGATCGACTGCAGGATGTTGAACTGGTCCGGCGAGATGAAGCTCAGCTTGTGCGCATACAGTGCGCCGCCCAGCCCCGCGAGCGCGGCCGAGATCGCGAACGACATCGTCTTGTAGCGCGCCAGGTGAATGCCCATGCTCTGCGCCGAGATCTCCGAATCGCGGATCGCGACGAAGGCGCGGCCGGTCGGCGAGCGCAGCAGGTTCAGGATGCCGAGCGTGCTGAGCACCGCCACCACCAGGCACAGAAAGTAGAAGCCGTTGCCCGACCCGAGCGACCAGCCGAAGAGCTGCGGCGGCTTCACATGCAGCCCCGCGTTGCCGCCCGTCACGCTCTCCCAGCGCGCGAACACTTCCTCCACGATGAAGCCGAACGACAGCGTGGCGATGCCCAGGTAGATGCCCTTCACGCGCAGGGCCGGCAGCGCGACCACCACGCCCACCGCCGCCGACAGCGCCGCGGCCGCGAGCAGCGCCATCGGAAACGGCACACCCAGGTTCGTCAGCACGCCCTGCGTGTAGGCACCCGCGCCAAGGAACGCCGCGTGCCCGATCGAGAACTGCCCCGTGAAGCCCGCCAGCAGCATCAGGCCCAGGCCGACGATGCCGTAGATCAGCACGAAGGTCAGCTGCGCGAGCCAGTACTCGTCGATCGCCCAGGGTGCGACGACGAGGAACGCGGCGAGCAGGCCATACCAGAACACATGGCCGCCGTGCCGCGCGAGGCGGATGTCCTGGTCGTAGCTGGTCTTGAAGATGAAGCGCATGAATCAGGTCCGTCGCCGGGCCGCCCCAAGGCGGACCTGCGCACCCTCGGGGGGCAGCGAGTACACGAAGTGACGAGCGTGGGGGCACATGCTTCTAGACTTTTTTTCGCAGCTTCTCGCCGAACAATCCGTTGGGCTTGATCATCAGCATCAGCAGCACCACGATGTACGGGGCCGTGTCCTTGAAGCCGTCGGGCAGGTAGAAGCCCGCGAACGATTCGACGATGCCGATCACCAGCCCGCCGACGATCGCGCCCGGCAGGCTGCCGAAGCCGCCCACCACCGCGGCCGGAAAGGCCTTGAGCCCGATGAAGCCCATGTTGGCGTGCACGAAGGTGATGGGCGCGAGCAGCATGCCGGCAATGGCCGCGACCGCCGCCGCCAGCCCCCACACCAATCCGTTCAGGCGCTTCACCGGAATGCCCATGTAGTACGCCGCGAGCTGGTTCTGCGACGAGGCCTGCATCGCGATGCCGAGCTTGCTATAGCGGAACATCGCGAACAGCAGGGCGCAGAGGATGGCCGTGGCAACGATGATCGCGAGCTGTTCGAGGTTGACCACCAGTTCGCCCAGCTTCCAGATCTGGTCCTTGTAGGGCACGGGCAGCGTGTGGGTGTCGGTACCGATGCCCGGCACCATGGTGATGAGCCCGCGCGCCACGTAGGCGATGCCGATGGTCAGCATCACGATGGAGAACTGCGGCTGGCCGAGGATCGGGCGGATCACCACCAGCTCTAGCAGCACGCCGAAGGCCGCCATCGCCACCACCGCCAGCAGGGCCGCGAGCCAGAACGGCAGGCCGAGCAGCGACATGCCGGCAAACGCACCGAAGGCGCCGAGCATCATCAGGTCGCCCTGCGCGAAGCTCACGGTTTCGGTGGCCTTGTAGATCAGCACGAAGCCCAGCGCGATCAGCCCGTAGATGCAACCTTGCGCAATGCCCGACAGCAGGAGTTGGAGGATCTGCATGGGGCCTCTTCTTGCGGCTAGTGCCTGAAGCCGCCGGCCGCGTCGTGCAGCGCGAGGCGGCGGGAACCCGCCAGGATGTCGCTGGGCTTCAGGCCGTAGACCTGGCGGATCGAGTGGCTGAAGTGCGTCGAATCGGGGTAGCCGGTGTCCAGCGCGATGTCGGTCAGCGTGCCGGCCTGGCGCACGTAGCGCAGCAGGCTGCGCGCGCGCTTCCAGGCGCGGAAGGCGCGGAACGCCATGCCGGTTTCCTGCTTGAACAGATGCAGGAAGCGCGAGAAGGAAAGATGCACCGAGGCCGCGCAGTCTTCGGCCGAGGCGGGTGCGGCCGGGTCGGCGTTGATGGCGTCGATCACCTTGCGGATGCGCGCATCGAGCGCGCGCGGCGCCAGCGGCTCGCCGAAGAACAGCGCATCGAAATCGAAGCCCTCGAAATTCATGCCGCGGCCCGACGCGGCAAGCAGGTGCGCATGGGCATCGTGCATGCGCCGCACGAAGGCTGGCGCATCGACCGGACCGCAGTGCTGCATGAAGGCCGGCATGCGGGCGGGATCGACCGACTCCGATTCGATCAGCAGGTTGAAGATGAGCGGATGCGCGCTTTCCACGCGGTGCGGCACCTGCGGCGGCACCACCAGCAGTTCGCCCGTCTGCCAGGCGCCGCCGCCGATGCACAGGCGGTTCGGCGGCGCGCCCGCGGGCGACACGTACACGCCGTGCCCGCCCATCGTGCGCTCGGCCGCGGCCCCGAGCAGCCCGGCGTAGAACACGCGCTGGTGCGTGAGCCACATCAGGCGCTCCCCGCGCTGCGCGCCGCCGCTTTCGGGCGGCGCCGTCTTCGTTCGCTGCATGGTGTCTGTCTCCTGCATCGGGCCGCCGCCGGCCTGGGGCCGGCGTTGCGTTGGCTGGATCGTAGCGGCGGGGGCCGGCGGCGCGGCGTGCATTTGCGCGGGGACTTTCCCTAGGCCAGCCTAGGCCGGCGCGAGCGCGCGGCGCAGCTCGGCGCAGCACAGCGCAACGGCCGTATCGGCCTCGTCGAGCACCTTGCCCATGGTGATGAAGCCGTGGATCTGGCGCTCGAAGCAGACGTACGCGGCGCGGTTGCCGGCGGCGGTCAATGCCTCGGCGTAGGCCATGCCTTCGTCGCGCAGCGGGTCGTAGCCGGCCGTGAGCACCAGCGCGGGCGGCAGGCGGGAGAGATCGGCATGCAGCAGCGGCGACGCGCGCCAGTCGAGGTCGTGCCGGGGGTCGTCGATGTAGTGGTCGTGGAAGTAGGCCATCGTGTCGCGGGTCAGGAGGTAGCCCTGGCCGTTGGCCTGGTGCGAGGGATGGCCGCGGCGCATGTCGGTGGCCGGATAGATCAGCAGCTGGAAGGCGATGGGCAGGTCGCCGGCATCGCGCGCCGCAATGGCCGCCACCGCCGCGAGGTTGCCGCCCGCGCTGTCGCCGCCCACCGCGAGGCGGCCGGCATCGAGGCCGAGCGAGGCGGCCTCGCGGCGCACCCAGCGGGTGGCGGCCAGCACGTCGTCGACCGCGGCCGGGAAGCGGTGCTCAGGCCCCATGCGGTAGTCGACCGACACGACCGCGCAGCCCGCGCCGTTGGCGAGCGAGCGGCACAGCACGTCATGCGTGTCGAGGTCGCCGATGACCCAGCCGCCGCCGTGGAAGTACACGAGCACCGGCAGCGCGGCACCGGGCGTGGAGCCCAGCGGGCGGTACAGGCGCACCGGGATGGTGCCGTGCGGCCCGTCGGCGTTCAGCTCGCGGACTTCGGCGACCGGCGGGGCCTCGGGTTGGGTGGTGGTGCGGCGCTCGCGATAGAAGGCGCGCGCCTCGGCCGGCGAAAGCGTGTGGGTCGGCGGGATGCCGCGCGCCTCGATGAAGTCGAGCAAGGTGCGCGCCTGGGGATGCAGCATGGTGTCTCCGGTGGATCGGTCCGACCATGCCCGCGCCGCCCTGGCGCGGCTTGCGAAAACTGGCTAAGCCTTGCGCGGCTTCACGCGCGAGGCGGCATCCTTGGCAAGCCTGCGGGCCGTGCCGGTGTCGGCCGCATGCACCAGCGCCACGCCCATGCGGCGCTTGGCAAAGCTCTCGGGCTTGCCGAACAGGCGGATGTCGCTGCCGGGCACCCGCAGCGCCTCGGCCACGCCGTCGAAGGCAATGCCGGCGGCATCCACGCCGCCATAGATCACCGCGCTCGCGCCCGGGCTCTTGAGCGAGGTGTCCACCGGCAGGCCGAGGATGGCGCGCGCATGCAGCTCGAACTCGTTCTGCCATTGCGTGGCCATGGTCACCATGCCGGTGTCGTGCGGACGCGGGCTCACTTCGCTGAACCAGACCTCGTCGCCCTTCACGAACAGCTCGACGCCGAACAGGCCCTGCCCGCCGAGGTCGGACGTGACGGCCTCGGCAATCTGCTGCGCCTTCTGCAGCGCGGCCGGCGCCATGGGGTGCGGCTGCCAGCTTTCGACGTAGTCGCCGCTCACCTGCACATGGCCGATGGGTTCGCAGAACCGGGTCTGCACCGCGCCGGCCGCGTCCTTGGCACGCACGGTCAGCAGCGTGATCTCGTAGTCGAAGTCGATGAAGCCTTCGACGATCACGCGGCCGTGGCTCACGCGGCCGCCGGCCATGGCGTAGTCCCAGGCCTTCTGCACGTCGGCCGGGCCGTCGATCTTGCTCTGGCCCTTGCCGGAGCTGCTCATCACGGGCTTGACGATGCAGGGGTAGCCGATGCCGGCGTCGATGGCCGCCTGCAGCTCGGCCAGCGAGTCGCAGAACTTGTAGGGGCTGGTGGGCACGCCCAGCGTCTCGGCGGCCAGGCGGCGGATGCCTTCGCGGTCCATCGTGAGGCGGGCGGCGCGGGCCGTGGGAATCACGCGCACCACGCCGGCGTCTTCGAGCTGCTGCAGCATCGGCGTGGCGATGGCCTCGATCTCGGGCACCACCAGCGTGGGCTTCTCGGCCTCGATCAGCGCCTTGAGCTGCTCGGGGTCGCTCATGG
>NZ_JBFTPJ010000130.1:0-11301 GCF_056398445.1 Variovorax sp. 01T439_2 | reverse complement strand
GCGCTTGGCCACGGCCGTGAGCCAGGCGGCGGGGTTGTCGGGCACGCCTTTTTCGGGCCATTGCTCCAGAGCCGACACCAGCGCGTCCTGCGCCAGTTCCTCGGCCAGGCCCACGTCGCGCACCATGCGCGCGACGGTGGCAATGATCTTCGCGGATTCGATGCGCCACACCGCCTCGATGCTGCGGTGGACGGCGGCCCCGCCACCTCCGCCGCCGCGGCCCTCGGAAGCACCCATGGCTCAGGTCTTCTTGACCGCCTGCATCGACGCGAATTCGGTGGTCAGCGCCTGCACGTCGGGCGGGAAGTCGGCAATTTCCTGGATCTGGCGGACCTCGATGACCTCGTTCTCGCTGCCGGGGCAGCGCGTGGCCCATTCGATGGCGTCGGCGCGCGAAGGCACGTCGATGATCCAGTAGCCGCCGAGCACCTCCTTGGCCTCGGCAAAGGGGCCGTCGACGACCTTGGGCTTGCGGCCCGGAAAGCTCACGCGCGCACCCATCGAGGGCGGATGCAGGCCGTCGCAGCTGATCAGCACGCCGGCCTTCTGCATCGACTCGTTGTAGGCCATCATGGCCGCCACCGCGTCGACATCGTCGGGAATGGTGCCGGGCGCGGCAGTTTCGTAGCCGTGGGGAATCATCAGCAGCATGAATCGCATGGCAGTCTCCTTCGGTGCGGTGTTGCCGTTCAGCGGCCGGCCTTGGCCCGGGCCTCGGATTCGGCGCGCAGGCGCTCTTCCTGCGCCAGCAGCTCGGGTGTCATCGAGTCGGCGAAATCGGAGGCTTCGAACACCTGGCGGATCTCGATCTCGCCCTCCTGGAACGGGCTGCGCTTGATCCACTCGATGGCTTCCTCCTTCGACTTGACCTGCAGCAGCCAGAAGCCCGCGAGCAACTCCTTCGTCTCGGCGAAAGGACCGTCGATCACGGTGCGCTTGAGGCCTTCGCAGCGCACGCGCGCGCCCCTGGATGACGGATGCAGCCCTTCGCCCGCGAGCAGCACGCCGGCCTTGACCAGCTCCTCGTTGAACTTGCCCATGGCGGTGAGCACTTCGGTGCTCGGCATCACGCCGGCTTCGGAATCCTTGTTGGCCTTGACCAGAACCATGAATCGCATGTCGTTTCTCCTGAAGGTTGATGAAATCGGGAGGCACTGAAACCGCGCGCTCCTGTTCACACGTCGCACGAGCGCAAGCCCGATCGACACGCCTGCCTCGATCTATTTGTAATTTTATGTATCAGATTTTCAGGGCAGGTAGCCGCAGAAGCGCAGCACATGCCCGTCGGGCTCGCGGATGGCGAATTCGCGCAGGCCCCAGGGCTGCGAGACGGGCGGCTCGATCACCGTGACGCCGCGCTTCGCATAGGCGGCGTGCAGGCCGTCGATGTCCTTGCCCACGTGGATCACGATCTCGCCGCGCCAGGGCGGCACCCCGCGGGTGTTGCACTGCCACAGCCGCAGGTAGACCGGGTCGCCGTAGCTGCGGTCGCCCTTCTTGACCCGTGCATAGCTCGGCGGCTCGCCGGCGATGAAGTCGATCTCGAAGCCCAGAACGTCGCGGAACCAGCGCGCGGCGCGCGCGGCGTCGGACACCGGCAGCACGGGCTGCACGCCGTGGAATTCATGCAAGGTGCCGAGATCGGGGGCGTCGGCCACGCCGGTGCCGGCGGCCATCAGTCGGATTCGCGCCGCAGCGCCGCGACGCGCTCTGCAATGACGTCGACGTCGAGCGCGTCTTCCGCATGCGCGAGGTAGGTTTTCAGGTCGCGCACGGCGGCTGCGGTGTTGCCCTGCTCGGCATGCGCGATGCCGCGGTCGCGGTACTCGCCCCAGGCGTTGGGCAGCAGCGCGATCAGGCGGTCCTGCACGGCGATGGCGCGCTGCCAGTCTTCCTGCGCGCGGTGCACCCTGCCCCTTCGGCAGCGTGACCTTGAGCATGAAGTGGCCCGGAAAGCCGATGCCGCGCGCCTGAAGGCCCAGCCCCTGTGCGAGTTCCATCCACAGCACCGCGAGCGAAATGGGAATGCCGCGGCGCGTGCGCAGCACGGCGTTCAGGTAGCTGTTGTCGGGGTCGTAGTAGTCGTTGACGTTGCCGCCGAAGTTCAGGTCGTTGAAGAAGAACTGGTTGAGCGCGCGCAGCCGCGCGAGCGGTGCGGCATCGGCCGGCAGCCGGCGCTTCAGGCGCGCGAGCAGCTGGTCGACGTCGCCCAGCACCTGCTGCACGTCGAGGTCGGGGTATTCGTCCTGCGCGAGGCTGGCGGCAGCCTCCAGCAGCGGAAAGTGCTCGTCGCTCTGCACCAGCGATTCGAAATACGCCAGGGCCGTGGGAACCTGAAAGCTGAACGTCATGTGTCTTTGTAGAGGAGCATTCGGGGAGCGTCAAGGCGGTGTTTTCAGCTTGCGCAAGCCGAAAAAAGCCGCGCCAGGCGCCGCCCTGCACCAGCATGCCCGCCAGCACCTGCAGCGCGAACTTGCCCCAGCCGGGTTCGGGCTTGTAGCTGCCGCGGCGGATCAGGCCGACCAGCAGCCAGATCGCATTGACCAGCGCGCCGATGGCAATCGTCAGCGTGAGTGCCGCATGCTGCAGCACCGGCACCAGGAAGACATTGAGGACCTGGGTCAGCACCAGCACGCCCACGGCGATCAGCATGGGCGTGCGCGTGTCCTGCCTGGCGTAGTAGCCGGGCGCGAGCACCTTGATGGCCACCAGCCCGATCAGCCCGACGCCGTAACCCATCAGCGCCACGGTGGTGCGCTGCACGTCCTCGCCCTGGTAGGCGCCGTTGTGGAACAGCACGGCCACCAGCGGCTTCGCAAAGAGCAGCAGCGCGACGGCGCACGGCGCCGACAGCAGCACCACCAGCCACAGGCCCAGGTCGAGCAGCGACGAGTAGCGCGCGTCGTCCTTGGCCGCGCGGGCGCCGGCCAGCTGCGGCATCAGCACCACGCCGAGCGCCACGCCGAGCATCGCGGTCGGGAATTCCATCAGGCGGTCGGCATTGCCGATCCAGGTCACGCTGCCGACTGCAAGGTGCGAGGCGATCTGCGTATTGATGAGCAGCGAGATCTGCGCCACGCTCACGCCCAGCAGGGCGGGCAGCATCAGCTTCAGCACCTGGCGCGTGGCGGGATCGCGCCAGGCGTCGCCCAGCGCCTTGAAACTCGCGCCGATGCGCGGCATGAGGCCCAGCGCACGCAGCGCCGGAACCTGGATGGCCAGCTGCAGCACGCCGCCGACCAGCACGCCCACGCACTGGGCATAGATCGGCTCGATGCCGTAGCGGCGGAACAGCGGCGCGCCGACCACGATCGCCAGGATCAGCGCAATGTTGAGCAGCACCGGCGAGGCGGCCGGCACGGCGAACTTGCGCCAGGTGTTCAGGATGCCGCCCGCCAGCGCCACCAGCGACATGAARCCGATGTAGGGAAACATCCAGCGCGTCATGACCACGGCCGCGTCGAAGCCCGCCAGCCCGCTGGCCATGGCCCACACCAGCAGCGGCGCGCCAGCCACGCCGGCCACGCAAACCACCACCAGCGCCCAGGTCAGCAGCGTGGCGACGTGGTCGATCAGCGCCTTGGCGCCCTCCTGGCCGGCCTCGGTCTTGCGCGCCGCGAGCACCGGCACGAAGGCCTGGCTGAAGGCGCCTTCGCCGAAAACCCGCCGGAACAGGTTGGGAATGCGGAAAGCGACGTTGAACGCGTCGGTCAGCGCGCTGACGCCGAACACCGAGGCAAAAAGCACGTCGCGCACGAGGCCCGTGATCCGCGAAGCGAGCGTCAGCAGGGATACGGTGGAAGCGGATTTGAACAGGGACACGGGGCGAGTGTAGGGCCCGCCAAGCCCCGATTCGGCGAAAAACGCAACCCGGCCTATAATGGAGGGCTTTGCTGCATCATCCTCAGACACCTAAGGAACTAAACCATGGCATCCGCCAAGCCCAAGAAAAAGAACCCGCGCCTCGCCTCCGGCCGTAAGCGCGTCCGCCAGGACACCAAGCTCAACGCTGCGAACACCTCGCTGCGCTCCAAATACCGCACCGCCGTGAAGAATGTCGAAAAGGCCGTCCTGGCCGGCGACAAGACCAAGGCAAGCGAACTCTTCGCGAAGGCCCAGAGCATCGTCGACACCGTCGCCGACAAGGGCATCTTCCACAAGAACAAGGCAGCTCGCGACAAGAGCCGCCTGTCGGCGAAGGTCAAGGCCCTCGCCCTCGCGCCTGAAAAGGCCGCCGCCTGACACCTGTCAGGCAAGCCCGGACCGGAATCCTCCGGTCCGCCGTTTGATCGGGGTGCGCTGCAGCAAAGTGTAAAAAACCGCCTTCGGGCGGTTTTTTCATGTCCGATCGCTTCCTTCCTGCCGGAGGAAGCCGCCCGCTCAGGCCCTGGACGGCACGTCGGGCACCAGGCAGGCCTCGGCCACCTGCAGGTCGTTGTCGCGTGCGAAGTTCACGCAGAAGTCCCATGCCATGGGTTCGGCGTCGCGCAATGCGCGGTTCACCACCACGCACTTGACCCCGTTGATGGTGGTCGGAATGCACCAGGGCGAATAGCTCAGGTGGCTGCCCGGATAGGCGCCGCCGGGACGGAAGGAGCACATCACGCCGGCCAGCCGCTCGGCCCAGTCGCTGGGGCGGAAAGTCCGGCCATCGTGGGTGATGCCCTGGATGAAGATTTCTTTGGCAGTGGGGGAAATCATCGTTGAATGAGGCGCCCGGAGCAGGTGCTGCGGTGCAACAAGCGATTCTATCCGGGCGCCTTTCGCCTCCCGGGAAGGGGGCATTGCTGTAATGCGGAATCCTCAACGAAGCCGTCAAAGCGCACGCCTAGAATCCGCGGTTCCCTATCTGGAGAACCGAATGAGCGCTACCGCCCAGCCCACCTCGCCCCACGTCATGAACACCTACGGTCGCCTGCCGATCGCGCTGTCGCACGGCCAGGGCTGCCGAGTCTGGGACACCGCGGGCAAGGCCTACCTCGACGGCCTCGGCGGCATTGCCGTGAACACGCTGGGCCACAACCACCCCGAGCTGGTGCCCGCGCTGCAGGACCAGATCAGCAAGCTGATCCACAGCTCCAACTACTACCACGTGCCCGGCCAGGAACAGCTGGCCGCCAAGCTGACCGAGCTCTCGGGCCTGACCAACGCCTTCTTCTGCTGCACCGGCCTGGAAGCCAACGAGGCCGCCCTGAAGCTCGCGCGCAAGTTCGGCCACGACAAGGGCATCGAGCGGCCCGAGATCGTGGTGTACGAAGCCGCTTTCCACGGCCGCAGCATCGCCACCCTGTCGGCCACCGGCAACCCGAAGGTGCAGGCCGGCTTCGGCCCGCTGGTCGAGGGCTTCATCCGCGTGCCGCTGAACGACATCGAGGCCCTGAAGAAAGCCACCGAAGGCAACCCCAACGTGGTCGCCGTGTTCTTCGAGACCATCCAGGGCGAAGGCGGCATCAACCCGATGCGCTGGGAGTACCTCAAGCAGGTGCGTGCCCTGTGCGACCAGCGCGACTGGCTCATGATGATCGACGAAGTGCAATGCGGCATGGGCCGCACCGGCAAGTGGTTTGCGCACCAGTGGGCCGGCATCAAGCCCGACGTGATGCCGCTGGCCAAGGGCCTGGGCTCGGGCGTGCCGATCGGCGCCGTGGTGGCCGGTCCCAAGGCCGCCCACATCTTCGGCCCCGGCAACCATGGCACCACCTTCGGCGGCAATCCGCTTGCGATGCGCGCCGGCATCGAGACCATCCGCATCATGGAAGAGCACAAGCTGCTCGAGAACGCCGCCGCCGTGGGCGAGCACCTGAAGGCCGCGCTGGAACGCGAGATCGGCGGCCTGACCGGCGTGAAGGAAATCCGCGGCCAGGGCCTGATGCTGGGCATCGAGCTCGACCGGCCCTGCGGCGTCATCCTGAACCGCGCCTGCGACGCCGGCCTGCTGCTGAGCGTGACGGCCGACAAGGTGATCCGCCTGGTGCCGCCGCTCATCCTGAGCATTGCCGAGGCCGACGAGATCGTCGCGATCCTCGCGCCCCTCGTCAAAACATTCCTGTCGGAGCCCGCAGCGCAATGACGACCGCCACCACGCCCAACGCCATCCGCCACTACCTGCAGTTCTCGGACTTCACGGCCGACGAATACGCCTATCTTTTCGATCGCATGGCGATCATCAAGAAGAAGTTCAAGACCTACGAGAAGCACCAGCCGCTGACCGACCGCACGCTGGCCATGATCTTCGAGAAGGCCAGCACGCGCACCCGCGTGAGCTTCGAGGCGGGCATGTACCAGCTCGGCGGCAGCGTGGTGCACCTGACCACCGGCGACAGCCAGCTCGGCCGCGCCGAGCCCATCGAGGACAGCGCCAAGGTCATCAGCCGCATGGTCGACCTCGTGATGATCCGCACCTACGAGCAGACCAAGATCGACACCTTCGCCGCACATTCGCGCGTGCCGGTGATCAACGGGCTGACCAACGAATTCCACCCCTGCCAGATCCTTGCGGACATCTTCACCTACATCGAGCACCGCGGTTCGATCCAGGGCAAGACGGTGGCCTGGGTCGGCGACGGCAACAACATGGCCAACACCTGGCTGCAGGCCAGCGAGATCCTCGGCTTCAAGGTGCACGTGAGCACGCCCAGCGGCTACGAGGTCGACCAGTCGGTGGCGGGCCTGCGCTCGGCCGACAGCTACCAGGTCTTCAAGGACCCGATGGAAGCCTGCCGCGGCGCCGACCTGGTGACCACAGACGTCTGGACCAGCATGGGCTACGAGTCCGAGAACGAGGCCCGCCGCAAGGCCTTTGCCGACTGGTGCGTCGACGAGGACATGATGCGCATCGCCCAGCCCGACTCGCTCTTCATGCACTGCCTGCCGGCACACCGCGGCGAGGAAGTGCAGGCCGAGGTCATCGACGGTCCGCAGTCGGTGGTGTGGGACGAGGCCGAGAACCGGCTCCATGCGCAGAAGGCGCTGATGGAGTTTCTGCTGCTGGGGCGGCTCTGAGCTCCTGACCGAAGGCGCAGCCGCGTGTCCCATTGCCAGCAATGCGGCGCCTGCTGCGCCAGCTACCGCGTCGACTTCAGCATCCATGAACTCGACGACAACGGCGGCAAGGTGCCATCCGGCCTTGCGGTTGACGTGAACGGCACCCTCTGCCGCATGCGCGGCACCGACCACACGCCGCCGCGCTGCGCGGCGCTCACCGGCAAGATCGGCCAGGCCGTGGCCTGCGGCATCTACGAATGGCGCCCCAACCCCTGCCATGAGCTGCAGGCCGGCAGCGGCGCCTGCGAGCGGGCCCGTGCGCGCCATGGGCTGCCGGGGCTGCCTTCCTGAGCCGGTCGCGATCATCTCGTCACGCCGTGTGTTGGAAATAACCGACACCACGACCCCCCGCCCGGCGCTAACTTTGCGCCATGCGTTCCCTGCAACCCCAACTCCGCCTCTGGGACATCTCGCCGCCCGTGCATGAAGGCACGCCGGTGTTCCCCGGCGACACGCCCTACCAGCAGCGCTGGGCCGCGACCATATCGCCCGACTGCCCGGTCAACGTCAGCGAGATCAAGCTCTCGCCGCACATCGGCGCGCATGCCGATGCGCCGCTGCACTACGACCCCGAAGGGCGCCCCATCGGCCTTGTCGACCTTGCGCCCTTCCTCGGCCCGTGCCGGGTGATCCACGCCATTGCCAAGGGGCCGCTGATCGAGTGGGAGCACATCGCGCATGCCGTCACGAGCCAGATGCCGCAGCGCGTGCTCGTGCGCACCTATGCCGCCATGCCCGTCGGGCATTGGGACCCGCAGCTCGCGGCCTACGCGCCCGCCACGGTCGAGCGGCTCGCGGCCATGGGCGTGAAGCTCATCGGCATCGACACCGCCAGCATCGACCCGGCCGACAGCAAGACGCTGGAAAGCCACCAGCGCATCCGCCGCCTCGACCTGCGCGTGCTCGAGAACCTCGTGCTCGACGAGGTGCCCGAGGGCGACTACGAACTCATCGCGCTGCCGCTCAAGCTGGTCAGCGCCGATGCCTCCCCGGTTCGCGCCGTGCTGCGCGAGCTTCCCCGCTGAAAACCTCCACCATGACAACCCTCGAAGACTGCCGCGCGCTCGACGCGCAAGACCCGCTGCGCGCCTTGCGCGACCAATTCATCATTCCCGAGGGCGTGCTCTACCTCGACGGCAACTCGCTCGGCGTGCTGCCAAAGGCCGCGCCCGCACGCATTGCCGAAGTGGTGGCCAAGGAATGGGGCGAGGGCCTGATCCGCTCGTGGAACACCGCGAGCTGGTTCGACCTGCCACAGCGCCTGGGTGACAAGGTGGCGCGGCTGATCGGCGCCGCGCCCGGCGAAGTGGTGTGCACCGACAGCACCTCGGTCAATCTGTACAAGGTGCTGTTCGCGGCGCTCTCGCAGCAAAAGGACAGCGGGCGCAAGCTGGTGGTCAGCGAGCGCAGCAACTTCCCGACCGACCTCTACATTGCCGAGTCGCTGTGCCGCGAGCGCGGCTTCACGCTCAAGCTGATCGAGGCGAGCGAGCTGCCCGCGGTGCTGACCAGCGAAGTGGCCGTGCTGATGCTCACGCACGTGAACTACCGCACCGGCGCCATGCACGACATGAAGGCCGTCACCGCCGCCGCGCATGCCGCCGGCGCGCTCACGGTGTGGGACCTCGCGCACAGCGCGGGCGCGGTGCCCGTGGCGCTCAACAACAGCAATGCCGACTACGCCATCGGCTGCGGCTACAAGTACCTGAACGGCGGCCCCGGCGCGCCGGCCTTCGCCTGGGTGCATACGCGGCATGCCGGCAAGTTCGAGCAGCCGCTGTCGGGCTGGTGGGGCCATGCCGCGCCCTTCGAGTTCACGCCGCACTATCGCCCTGCGCCGGGCGTGGGCCGCTATCTCTGCGGCACGCAGCCGGTCATCGCGCTGACGGGGCTGGAATGCGGCCTGGACACCGTGCTCGCGGCCGAATCCTTCAACGGCGAACAGGGCGCCATGGCCGCGCTGCGCGCCAAGTCGCTCGCGCTCACCGACCTGTTCATCGCGCTGGTCGAAGAACGCTGCGCGGGACAAGGTCTCTCGCTCGTCACGCCGCGTGACCACGCACAGCGCGGCTCGCAGGTGTGCCTGAGCCGCGACGAAGGCGCCTACGCCATCGTGCAGGCGCTGATCGCGCGCGGCGTGATCGGCGACTACCGCGCCGGCGATTCGCAGATGCCCGACATCCTCCGCTTCGGCTTCACGCCGCTGTACCTCGGCTTCGAGGACGTGTGGAACGCGGTCGAGCACCTGGTGCAGGTGCTCGAGACGGGCGAGTGGCGGCGCGCCGAATTCAACCGCAAGAACGCAGTGACATGAGCACCGAAAAGAGCACCGAGAAGATCGTCCACGAGGAAAAGGCGCAGCTGGATTTCAGCGCGTCGATGAGCTACGGCGACTACCTGCACCTGGACGAGATCCTCAACGCGCAGCATCCGCTGTCGCCCGCGCACGACGAGATGCTGTTCATCGTGCAGCACCAGACCAGCGAACTCTGGATGAAGCTGATGCTGCACGAACTGCGCGCCGCCACCAGCTGCATCGCCGAAGAGAAGCTGGCCGACGCCTTCAAGATGCTCGCGCGGGTGAGCCGCATCATGGAGCAGCTGGTGAGCGCATGGACCGTGCTCTCGACCATGACGCCGCCCGAGTACACGGCGATGCGGCCCTACCTCGCCAACTCCAGCGGCTTCCAGAGCGCGCAGTACCGCTGCATCGAGTTTGCGCTCGGCAACAAGAACGCCGCCATGCTCAAGCCGCATGCGCACCGGCCCGACCTGCTGGCGCAGGTGGATGCGGCCTACCGCTCGCCATCGCTCTACGACGAGTCGCTGAAGCTGCTCGCACGGCACGGCCTGCCGGTGCCCGCCGATCACCTGGAGCGCGACTGGACCCAGCCCTACCAGGCCAGCGACGGCGTGGAAGCGGCCTGGCTCACGGTGTACCGCAACCCGCACGACCATTGGGACCTGTACCAGCTCGGCGAAAAACTCACCGACCTGGAAGACGCCTTCCGCCTCTGGCGCTTTCGCCACGTGACCACGGTGGAGCGCGTGATCGGCTTCAAGCGCGGCACGGGCGGAACGGGCGGCGTGAGCTACCTGCGCAAGATGCTCGACGTGGTGCTGTTCCCCGAAATCTGGAAGCTGCGCACCGATCTGTGAGCCGGCGCTTGCCCCGCCTGCCCGAAGCGCTACAGTCGTTGGCAACAACGATGGAGGCTCTGCCATGAACGATGTCCAGTTCTCGCCCGACGAGCTCGCGACCCTGCGCGAGCACGGCGTGGTCCTGTTCGCGGACCGCGTGATCTTCGAGGCCCAGCCGCCCATGCCGGCGCAGCGGATCGCCGCCATCGAGGCGCTGTGCGCCGGCCCGCTGCCCGAGGCACTGGCCGCGCTGTGGCGGCAGACGGCAGGCGGGCGGCTCGACTACGACCTGTCGCTGCCGATGGGCGGCAACGTGGAATCCATCAGCTGGTCGGAGCTGTTCTGGGACGGCAGCGACGGCTACCGCGACCTGCAGGGCTGGATCGAGCACGAACAGGAGCTGGCCGAAGAGGCCGCCAAGGAAGAAGGCCGCGCCTGGAGCGGCAAGCTCACGCACCTGCCCTTCGGCGGCTTCGAATACCTCGACCGCGTCTATGCGGTGGTCGAGCCCGGCCCCGAGCACGGCCGCATCGTCGCGTGGAAGCACGGGCTGCCGCCCGCCTGGACGCATGCGCTGCACGAAGACAGCGTGAGCACCATCGCGCCCGACCTGCGCGGCGCCTTCGCGGCCCTGCACCTGGACGAGGATCCGCTGGCGCCCACGGGCGACTATTTCTCGGGCCAGGACCTGCTGCAGTACCTCGACGACCGGCACCAGGACCATGGCCTGGATCTCGACCTGATGGACAAGCTGGTGGCCTTCTATTGCCGCGCCGTGGTCGACTGGCGCACGCCGCTGGCGGACGGCACGCTGCGCCGGCTGCCGGCCATTGCGCGCGCCGCGCTGCACCACGCCATCGGCACCGACGATGCGGATCTGGTGGCCGAACTCGCGGCCTCCGGCGTGAGCTTCGGTGGCCCGCAGCAGGGCAGCGCGCTGGCCACCGACGTGGCCATTGGCCAGGGCGCCTTCGCCGCGGCCATGGCGCTGGTGCGCGCGGGTGCGCCGGTGGCGCGCGATGCGCTGGRCAATGTCGACGGCCAGATCTCGCCCGAGCTCACGAGCGCGCTGCTCGCCAATGGGGCGGAGCCCAGCGTGGCGGCCATCGTCAAATG
>NZ_JBFTPJ010000129.1:0-8884 GCF_056398445.1 Variovorax sp. 01T439_2 | reverse complement strand
GCGCCGCACCGCGCACCGGGCGGCCCGCCAACAGCAAGCGGGGCACTCATGCCACAGCCTTCGAAGGCTCATGGTGCCCCCCACCCATGTGCGCCCCGATCACATGCCTCTCTGCCCCCGCAGCCGAAGTCTCGAACACGATCCGCCCTTCGCTCATCACGACGATGCGGTCGGCCAGCTCCAGCAGCTCGTCGAGATCCTCGCTGATCAGCAGCACCGCGCCGCCCTTCTCTCGCACCTGCACGATGCGCTCGTGGATCTCGGCCACGGCGGCAAAGTCGAGCCCGAACACCGGATTGGCCGCGATCAGCACGTTGATGTCGCCGGCCAGCTCGCGCGCCAGCACCGCGCGCTGCACGTTGCCGCCCGACAGGCTGCGGATCGGCGCGCCCTCGCCCTGCGTCTTCACGCCGTATTCGGCAATCCACTCGCGCGCCCGGTGGCGCCAGAACGGAAAGTTCAGCACGCCGCCGCGCGACAAGGGCGGCCGGTCGAAATCGCGCAGCGCCATGTTCTCGGCCACGCTGAGGTCGCCCACGCAGGCATTGCGCAGCGGCTCCTCGGGCAGGCTGCGGACCTTGAGGCTGCGGTTCTCCGCGCGGCGCGCGCTGTAGGGCTGGCCCATCACGCTCACCTTGCCGGCCAGCCGCGCGCGCTGGCCGACCAGCGCCTCGACCAGTTCGCGCTGGCCGTTGCCCGAAACGCCCGCCACGCCGAGGATCTCGCCCGCGCGCACCGCGAGGCTCAGCCCGTGCAGCGCGAGCGTGCCGCGGTCGCCCTGCGCCTCGAGGCCTTCGACGCGCAAGGCGACGGGTGCCGCATCGGGCACCGGTTTTCTCGCGACGGGCGACGAAGCCGGTACAGGCGCCGAAGCATCCTCGCCGCCCATCATCGCCTGCGCCAGCTGCGCCGGGCTCGTGTCCGCCACGCGGCAGTGGTGCACCGCCTTGCCGCGGCGCAGCACCGTCGCGCTGTCGGCGTACGCCATCACCTCGCGGAACTTGTGCGTGATGATGAGCACCGTGCACAGGCCGCTCTTCGCGAACTCGCGCACATGGCCCAGCACCTCGTCGGCTTCCTGCGGCGTGAGCACCGAGGTCGGCTCGTCGAGGATCAGCAGGCGTGGCTTCAGGTACAGCTGCTTGAGCAGTTCGAGCTTCTGCTTCTCGCCCGCCGCAAGCTCGGAGGGCCGCGCCTCGAGGTCGAGGCTGAAGGGCGTGGCCGCAAGAAAATCCCTGAGCTCCGCGCGCTTGGCCTTCCAGTCGATCAGCGCCGGCGTCTTGCCGCCCGCGAGCAGCAGGTTCTCGGCCACCGTCATGCCCGGCGCCAGCGTGAAGTGCTGGTAGACCATGCCGATGCCGAGCGCGCGCGCCACGATCGGGTTGGCAATTTCCTGCTCGCGCCCGTCGATCAGGATGCTGCCCTCCTCCGCGCGCTGGAAGCCCGCCACGCATTTCACCAGCGTGCTCTTGCCCGCGCCGTTCTCGCCGAGCAGCGCATGCACCGTGCCGGGCTCCACGTGCATCGTCACGCGGTCCATCGCGGTGAAGGCGCCGAAGCGCTTGGTCAGCTCGTAGGTGTCGAGCGCGAGCGCGCCGTGGCCCGCAGGCAGTGCGCCGATGGCGTGGGGCGTGGGGTCGGCCATGCCCGGATCAGTCTAGCGCGGCCAAGAGCGCCTGCGAGGTGGCATGCGCGCCGAACACGCCGCCCTGCATCGTGATCATCTTCAGCGCCGCCAGGTGGTTGCCATGGTCGGTGGCGGCCGTGCAGTCCGACAGCAGCAGGCATTCGAAGCCGCGGTCGTTGGCGTCGCGCATCGTGGTGTGCACGCACACGTCGGTGGTGATGCCCGCGAGGATCAGGTTCTCGATGCCGCGCGTGCGCAGGATCAATTCCAGGTCGGTGGCATAGAACGAGCCCTTGCCGGGCTTGTCGATCACCACCTCGCCGGGCAGCGGCGCGAGTTCGGGAATGATCTGCCAGCCCGGCTCGCCGCGCACCAGGATGCGCCCGCACGGCCCGTCGTCGCCAATGCCCACGCCGTTGGCGCCGATCTGGCGCGAGCGCCAGCGCTTGTTGGCGGGCAGGTCGGCCAGGTCGGGCCGGTGGCCTTCGCGCGTGTGGATGATGTGGAAGCCCAGCGGCCGCAGCGCCGCGAGCGTGCGCGCGATCGGCTGGATCGGCGCCTGCACCAGCGAGAGGTCGTAGCCCATCACGTCGACATAGCCGCCGGTGCCGCAGAAGTCGGTCTGCATGTCGATCACGACGAGCGCGGTGTTGCCGGGGCGCAGCGCGCCGTTGTAGGGCCAGCCATAGGGCTCGGCGGCCACGTGGCGGGCAGATGCGGTGTTCGCCATGGGGTTCAGCTCCTTGTCGATGAAAGTTCGCCCGGCGCACCGGCGGCGGCCGTGCCGGGCCTGCAGGTGAACACCAGGATCACCAGCGTGAGCACGTAGGGCACGGTGTTGAACAGGTGGTAGCCCCAGCCGATGCCGATGGATTGCAGCGCCGGTCCGATGGCACCGGCGCCGCCGAAGAGCAGCGCCGCGCCCACGCAGCGCAGCGGGCTCCAGCGCGCGAAGATCACGAGCGCCACCGCGATCAGGCCCTGGCCGCTCGAGATGCCTTCGTTCCAACTGCCCGGATAGAACAGCGTGAGCGACGCGCCGCCGAGCCCGGCGATGAAGCCACCGGCCGTGGTCGCCGCAATGCGCAGGCCCGAGACCGAGTAGCCGAGCGCGCGCGTCGCCTGCGCCGAGTCGCCGGCCATGCGCACCAGGAGGCCGGCCCGCGTGCGCGCAAAGCCCCACCAAAGCAGCACCGCGAGCGCCACGCCAACGGGCACCAGCGCATTGAGCTGCAGCGCCGAGCGCACCACCGTGTTGTCGCTCCAGAAGCCCAGCGGTATCGCGGGAATCTGCGGCGCCTGCGGCTGGATCAGCGGCTTGCCAAGATAGAACGCGAGCCCCGTGCCGAGCAGCATCAGCGCGATGCCGGTCGCCACGTCGTTCACGCGGTCGAGCGAGCACAAGAGGCCATGCAGCAGCGCGAGCGCCGCCCCGGCCAGCGCGCCGATCAGCACCCCCAGCCAGGCCGAATCGGTGAGGTATGCACCGCCGAAGGCCGCCATCGCCGAAAGCACCAGCACGCCTTCGAGCCCGAGGTTGATGCGGCCCGACTTCTCGGTGAGGCATTCGCCCAGGCTCACGAAAAGAAACGGCGCGCCCACGCGCAGCGCACCGCCGACGATGCCGGCCGCGAGCGCGATCCACTGGTCCGCGCTCATCGCAGCGCCCCCCCACCGCGCGGCACACGCGCGCGAAAGGCGTTCCAGTCGACCATGCGCAAGCCCTCGCTCGCCAGGATCAGCACGAAGGCCATGCCCTGCAGCACCAGCACCGAGGCATCGGGCAGCCCGAGCCGCCGCTGCAGCAGGCTGCCGGCCGCGCCGAAGCCGCCGAACAGGATCGCCACCGGCACGATGGCCACCGGGTTGTGCCGCGCGATGAACGACACCAGGATGCCCGCATAGCCGTAGCCCGCGATCAGCGAGGCATTGGCATTGGTGTGCACCGCCGCCACCTCGACCGCGCCCGCGAGCCCCGCAGAGGCGCCGCCGAGCGCGCAGGCCCCCAGGATGAGCCGCGTGGCCGGCAGGCCCACGAGCTGCGCGGTGCGCGGATTGCCGCCCACCACGCGCACCGAAAAGCCCGAGGCGGTGGCACGCAGCCACCACCCGAGCGCCAGGCAGGCGACCACGCCGATCACCAGGCCCCAGTGCACGTCCGAGCCGCCGATGCCGCCGATCAGCAGCCCGTCGGCCAGCGCATGGGTCGATGGCTTGTTGAGGCTCGCCGGATCGCGCAGCGGCCCTTCGACGAGGTGCTTGAAGATGCCGATGGCGATGTAGGCCAGCAGCAGGCTGCTGATGGTTTCGTTGATGCCGCGGTACTGGCGCAGCCAGCCTGCGAGCACGATCCACAGCGCACCGGCAAGCGCACCCGCGATGCAGACGATCGCCGTGCCCAGGACATTGCCGGGCAGCGGCACCGCATGCGCGAGCGCCGCGCACGCCAGCCCGCCCAGCACCAGCGCACCTTCGCCGCCGATGACGATGAGGCCCGCGCGCGCCGGCAATGCCACGCACAGCGCGGTGAGCATCAGCGGCGCGGCGCGCTGCAATGTGTTCTGCCAGGAGAACCAGTCGCCGAACGCGCCCTTGAAGAGCGTCGCCCAGACCTCCAGCGGATCGACGCCCGCAAAGGCCGCGAGCACGCCGAACAGCAGCAGCGCCGCCGCAATGGCGAACACCGGCAGGGCGAATTCCTTGAGCGCGTGGCGCATGGCGTGCGGGCCGGTGCGGCTGCGATCAGGCCTGGCCGATCACGCCTTCGACCAGGTAGTTCATCTTCTCGAGCTCCAGGTCGGTCTGCTTGAGCACCTTGCCGGCCGGCACCACGACCACGCCCTTGTTGTCCTTGATGCCGTCCTTGAAGATGTCGAAGCTGCCCGCCACCATCTTCGCCTTGATCTCGTCGGCCTGCTTCTTTGCGGCGTCCGGCACCATCGGGCCGTAGGCCGACATCTTCACGTAGCCTTCCTTCAGGCCGCCGCGCAGGAAGTTGGGGTGCGGCTTGCCGGCCTGCGCGGCTTCGATGGCGGTCTTGTAGGCCGTGAGCCAGTTCCATTCGGCGCCGGTGAGGTACGCGTTGGGCGCGAGCTTGGCCTGGCTCGCGTGGTAGCCGCAAACCATCTTGCCGCGCTTGGTCGCGGTCTCCACCACCACCTTGGGGCCGTCGACGTGCATGGTGAAGACATCGCAGCCCTGGTCGGCCAGGCTGTTGGTGGCCTCGGCTTCCTTCACGGCCATCGACCAGTCGCCGGTGAAGATCACGCTGCAGGTGATGTTCGGCTTGACCGAGCGCGCACCCAGCGTGAAGGCGTTGATGTTGCGCAGCACCTGCGGAATCGGCTTGGCGGCAACGAAGGCGATCTTGTTGCTCTTGGTCATGTGCGCGGCGATCACGCCGTTCAGGAACTGGCACTCGTCGATGTAGCCGAAGAAGCTGCCCGCGTTCTTCGGGTGCTTGCCTTCGGTCCAGAGGCCGCCGCAATGCGAGAAGCGCACGTCGGGATTCTTGGGCGCCACGGCCAGGATGTGCGGATCGAAGTAGCCGAACGATGTGGGGAACAGCAGCTTGGCGCCGTCCTGCGAGATCATGCCGGCCATGGTCTTCTGCACGGCGGCGGTCTCGGGCACGTTCTCTTCTTCCACCACCTTGATGCCGGGCAGCTTCTTGATTTCGGCGGCCGCCATGGCGTGCGCCTGGTTGTAGCCGTAGTCGTCGCGCGCGCCGACGTAGATCACGCCGACGGTCAGCGGCTTGGCCTGCGCGCCGGCGAGCGCACTCCAGCCTCCGAGGGTGCCGGCGGCGCCGAGCGCGGCCAGGGACTTGAGGGAATCGCGGCGATTGATTTGGCTTGTCATGGCGTTCTTTCCAGAGGTTGAAGGGAGTGCAAAAAATGTGCCCCGCGCTCAGCCCAGGAGGCTCACGTGGGCGGCGACCACGCGCCAGCCGTCGGCCGTGCGCAGCCAGGTCTGGCTCTGCCGGCCGACAGCGGTGGCGCCTTCGCGCCGGAACTCGCAGTTGGCCGTGGCGAAGTCGCGGCCGTAGGTGGTGATGACGGTGCGCAGCAGTTCGCGCGGCGGGCTCTGCACCGGCAGCGATGCGCGAAAGGCGCTGATGCCGGCATGGCCGTAGTGGTTCTCCGAGAAGCCATAGCGCAGCGTGTGCGGGCTGTTCCAGAACAGCTCGTCGAGCACTGCGGGCTGGTTGGCCATGAGCGCCTGCTCGTAGCGCGCGAACACGTCCGTCACTTCGGCAAGCACCTCGGGGATGTTGATCTCGGGCGTCACCGGCGGACCTCGCGCTGGAAGATGTCGAGGCTGAGCTTCTTGGTTGCCACGAAGCTCTCGGTGCTCAGCGTCTCGACCGTGCGCGGCCGCGCATCGCCATAGCGCAGGATCTCGGCCACCCGGGTGGGCCGCTTGGTCAGCAGCAGCACCTCGTCGGCCAGGTACACGGCCTCTTCGAGGTCGTGCGACACCAGGAGCATGGTCGTGCCGGTCTGCATGAACACCTCCTGCAGCTTCTCGCGGATGAAGAGCGTCATCTCGAAGTCGAGCGCCGAAAAGGGCTCGTCCAGAAACAGCACCTCGGGCTTGGGTGCGAGCGCGCGCATGATCGATGCGGTCTGCTGCTGCCCGCCCGAGAGCTCGTACGGAAAGCGCTTCAAGTCGAACTTCACGTCGAAGGACGCCACCAGCTCTTCCATGCGGCGGTCGACCTCGGCCTTGCTGCGGCCTTCGAGCTTCAGCGGGTAGGCGATGTTGTCGATGGTGCGCATCCACGGGAACATCGCCTCGCGGTAGTTCTGGAACACGTAGCCGATCTTGGTGTCCTTGCGCTGCTTGCCGTCGAACAGGATCTCGCCCGCATCGATCGGGATCAGGCCCGCGATCATGTTGATGAGCGTGGACTTGCCGCAGCCGTTGGGCCCGAACACCGAGACGATCCGGTGCTTGGGAATGTCGAGGTCGAAGTTCTCGTACAGCGGCCAGCCCGCAAAGTACTTGGTCAGGCCGCGGATGGTGATGTGCGTGCCGGCCGGGCCGGGCTTGAAGACGGGCCTGGGCACGTCGGCATACACCGGGCCGTTGACGACGATGTCGGGCGTGGCTTTCATCTTCCGCTCCAGTGCACGATGCGGCGCTCGGCAATCAGGAAGAGGATGTTGAGCGCATAGCCCAGCGCGCCCGCCGCCAGAATGGCCGCATACATGCTCTTCACGTTGAGCACCTGCTGCGCATCGATAATGCGGTGGCCGAGGCCCGTGTCCGAGCCGATGAACATCTCGGCCACGATGACGATCACCAGCGCCATCGACACCGCCGAGCGCAGGCCCACGAAGCTGGGCTGCAGGCTTTCCCACACCAGCACGTCCTTGAAGATCTGCCAGCGCGAAGCGCCCATGACGCGCGCCGCCATCACGCGCTGCTTGCGCGCGTTGATCACGCCGTAGGCGCTGTTGAACACCACGATCAGCAGCGCGCCGAAAGCCGCGATCGCCACCTTGTTGACGTCCGACACGCCGAAGATCAGGAGGAACAGCGGGATCAGCGCGGACGAAGGCGTGGAGCGGAAGAAGTCGATCAGGAACTCGACGCTGCGGTAGGCCTTTTCGTTACTGCCGAGCAGCACGCCCAGCGGCACGCCGACCACCGCCGCAATCGCGAAGGCCTGCAGCGTGCGCCACACGGTCATCGCGAAGTCGGTGAGCAGCGGCCCGCCCGCGAGCCCCGTGATGAGCGCCGCCACGGTGTCGGCGGGCGTGGGCAGAAGGATCGGCTTGATGAAGCCCAGGCGCACCGCCAGGTCCCACACGATGAACAGCGCCACGGGGCCGATGAAGGGCAGCAGCCGGTCGCGCAGCGGCGGCTTCGGTGCCGAGGCGGCGGTGCCGTCGGCCGGCGGTGTCCACGGCGTGGCCGTGGTCGTGCTTGCGTCGGCCATGGTCAAGCCTTGTAGAGCAGGCCGTCCACCGGCACCTTCTTCTCGAAGATGCCTTTTTCGGTGAACAGGTCGTAGAACTTCTGGAAGTACGCGACGTCGCTCGGCTTGAACTCGTTGTAGAGCATGTACGAGGCGAGCGGCACTTCGGCCGTGAGGCTGCCTTCGATGGCGGTGTAGCCCTTCATGTGCTGGCGCGCATCGTCGGGCTTGCTGCGCACCAGCTCCACGCCGCGCGCATAGGCGGCGATGTACTTCCTTGCCGCGTCGGGGTTCTTCTTGATGAATTCGCTGGTGAGGCTGGCTGCGCCGCCGTGCCAGGGCGCCATCGGATCGCCGAGGATGTACCTGGCGACCACGCCGGCCTCGATGACGCGCGTGGTGCCGTTCATGCGGCCCACGGTGCCGGTGGGCTCGAGCGTGTAGCAGGCGTCGACCTGGCYCGCCACGAGCGCGGCCACGTGCTGGCCGATGGGCAGCTCGCTCACGGTGGCGCCCTTGGCGCCGGCGCGCTCGAGCATGGTCTTGCACAAGGTCACGTTCTGGATGCCGGGGCCGGATGCGATCTTCTTGCCGGCCAGCTCGGCCATGGTCTTGGTCGGGCTGTCCTTGGCGACGATGAATTCGTCGAGCACGAACCTGGCGTTGCTCGGGTTGGTGCAGAAGATCTTGAACAGCCCCGGCTGCGCGATCTCGCCGATGGCGAGGTTGGCCGAGCCCGTGCCGTTGGAGCTGCCGTCGCAGCGGCCCGCGAGCATGCCTTCCATGACCTGCTGCGCGCCCGCGAACTTGAGCGGCTCCACGTCGAGGCCGGCTTCCTTGAAGTAGCCGCGGTCGACCGCGGCAAAGAAAGGCAGGCCCGCGGCCACGGGCCAGAAGCCGATGCGGATCTTGGGCGCGGCCTGCGCACGCACGATGGCGGGCGCAGCCAGCACGGCCAGCCCCGCGGCGCCGGCCTGCAGCAGCTGGCGGCGCGACGCGGCGGCGGACGATTTCTCAGGAATGCACATGAAGACTCCTCGATCGGTCAGGTTGGAATGGCTTGGGAAGAGGCCGCGGCGCGGCTCGCGATGTAGGCACGCCAGCCGCCGTGGTGGCTCACGTCTTCGGCGCCTGCGAGCGCATGGCCTTCGCAGATGAAGCCGTGCACCCAGCTGCCGTCGGCGAGCTCGACGCTGCCCAGGCCCAGCGGGGGCGGGATCAGCGCGAGGAAGCTGCCGATCTCGGCCACGGGAACGGACCACACTTCGAGCGCAATGGCGGCTCCGCCGGCCGTGCTGCGCTGCAGCCCSGGCTTGGGCGGCACGGTGCCC
>NZ_JBFTPJ010000128.1:0-8916 GCF_056398445.1 Variovorax sp. 01T439_2 | reverse complement strand
CCCTGGAACACCTTGATGGTCACGGCCGGCTGGTTGTCCTCGGCGGTGGAGAAGGTCTGCGCGAACTTCGTCGGGATCGTGGTGTTCTTCGTGATCATCTTGGTCATCACGCCGCCCATGGTCTCGATGCCGAGCGACAGCGGGGTCACGTCCAGCAGCAGCACGTCCTTGCGGTCGCCCGAGAGCACCTGGCCCTGGATGGCTGCGCCGACGGCCACGGCTTCATCGGGGTTCACGTCCTTGCGCGGCTCCTTGCCGAAGAAGGCCTTGACCTTTTCCTGCACCTTGGGCATGCGGGTCATGCCGCCGACCAGGATCACGTCGTTGATGTCCGACACGCTGATGCCGGCGTCCTTGATGGCCAGGCGGCAGGGCGCGATGGTGCGCTCGACCAGCTCGTCGACCAGGCTTTCGAGCTTGGCGCGCGTGAGCTTGATGTTCAGGTGCTTCGGACCCGAGGCGTCGGCCGTGATGTAGGGCAGGTTGATGTCGGTCTGCGCGCTGTTCGACAGCTCGATCTTGGCCTTTTCGGCGGCTTCCTTCAGGCGCTGCAGCGCGAGCACGTCCTTGCCCAGGTCCACGCCTTGTTCTTTCTTGAACTCGGCAATGATGTAGTCGATGATGCGCTGGTCGAAGTCTTCGCCGCCCAGGAAGGTGTCGCCGTTGGTCGACAGCACTTCGAACTGCTTCTCGCCGTCGACATCCGCGATTTCGATGATCGAGATGTCGAAGGTGCCGCCGCCCAGGTCATACACGGCGATCTTGCGGTCGGCCTTGTCCTGCTTGTCGAGGCCGAAGGCCAGCGCCGCGGCGGTGGGTTCGTTGATGATGCGCTTGACGTCCAGGCCCGCGATGCGGCCGGCGTCCTTGGTGGCCTGGCGCTGCGCGTCGTTGAAGTAGGCCGGCACCGTGATCACGGCTTCGGTCACGGGCTCGCCGAGATAGTCTTCGGCGGTCTTCTTCATCTTGCGCAGGATGTCGGCGCTGACCTGCTGGGGCGCGATCTTCTTGCCGCGCACTTCCACCCACGCGTCGCCGTTGTCGGCCTTCGCGATCGTGTAGGGCATCAGGTCGATGTCCTTCTGGACTTCCTTCTCCTCGAACTTGCGGCCGATCAGGCGCTTGATCGCGTACAGCGTGTTCTTGGGATTGGTCACGGCCTGGCGCTTGGCCGAGGCACCGACCAGCACTTCGCCGTCTTCCTGGTAGGCCACGATCGACGGCGTGGTGCGCGCACCTTCCGAGTTCTCGATCACACGCGTGGTGTTGCCTTCCATGATCGACACGCACGAGTTGGTGGTGCCGAGGTCGATGCCGATGATCTTTGCCATGTTCTTACTCCTGAAAGCCTGAAAAATATGTTGTTATGAACTTGTGGATAACCCGGCGCGATTCAAGGTATGAAGCGGGGATTTCCTGTGGGAATCGTGTGTACCGCGCCGCTTACTTGGGGGCGCTGACCGTGACCAGCGCCGGGCGCAGCACGCGGTCGTTGATGGTGTAGCCCTTCTGGAGCACGGTCACCACGGTGTTGGGCTCCTGCTCGGGAGCGGGCACCACCGAGATGGCCTGGTGCTGGTGCGGGTCGAACTTGGCGCCGGGGGCCGGGGCCACCTCGATCACCTTGTTGCGTTCGAGCGCGCTCTTGAGCTGGCGCAGCGTGGCTTCGGCGCCTTCGCGGATCTGCTCGGGCGTGGCGTCCTTGACGGCCAGGCCGGCTTCGAGGCTGTCGGTCACCGGCAGCAGGCTCTCGGCGAAGGCTTCGACCGCGAACTTGCGCGCCTTGGTGATCTCGTCGTCGGCGCGGCGGCGGGCGTTCTGGACGTCGGCCTGGGCGCGCAGGTACTGGTCGGACAGCTCGGCGTTCTTGGCCTGCAGGGCAGCGAGTTCGCCCTGGGCCACGGCCAGCGCATCCTGCGCCTCCGCTTCGTTGGCAGCCTGTGCGGCTTCCAGTTCTTCGGGGCTTGGCTCGCCTTGCAGCATTTGCGAATTCTGTGCGGATTGTTGCGGGTCAGACATTTTTCAAAGAACCGGCGGGAGGCCGGGAAACAAACGATAGCCAGCCACTTGGGGCTGGTCAGGGGCTTTTCAAGCGAAAAAATGCGGCCGGAAGGCCGCAACGGGGACAAAAGCGCCGACGGGAGGGCGTAGCGGCACGCAGTGCGCGCGGCCCCCGGGGGCGAGTTCAGTGCGCGTCGAGCAGTTCGACGTCGAACTTGAGGGTGGCGTTCGGGGGGATCACGCCGCCTGCGCCGCGTGCGCCATAGCCCAGCGAAGCGGGAATGATCAGCGTGCGCTTGCCGCCGATCTTCATGCCGGCAACGCCTTCGTCCCAGCCCTTGATGACCTGGCCCGCGCCCAGCGAGAACGCGAACGGGTCGTTGCGGTCGCGGCTCGAGTCGAACTTGGCGCCTTGCACGCCGTCGTTGTAGAGCCAGCCGGTGTAGTGCACGTGCACGTGCTGGCCGGCCTTGGCTTCTGCGCCGTCGCCCACGGTGGTGTCTTCGTATTGCAGGCCGGAGGGAGTGGTAGGCATGTTGAACGCTCCTTGCGTCAATGGGAGGATGGAAGGTGGATGGATAAACGGACCGAAGGCGCGGAGTTTACCGACGCCCCGGCAGCGGCCCGGCCGGCCTGCTCAATTGCCAGTGTCAAGAGGCGGGACGGAGGAGGGCGGGGAGGGCGCCGCAGGCGGGGCGGAGGGCGGTGCGCCCGGGGAAGAGGAAGAAGGAGGCGCCGAAGGCGAAGACGACGAAGGCGATGAAGGCACAGCAGGCGTGGGCGCCGCCGGTGCCGCGGCCTTCTTGACCTGGCCCAGCTGCCATTTGCCCGCGAAGGCCTGCAGGTCCGAGAGCCGCTTGAGAAGGTCCTGTCCGCTCACCGTGAGGCTGTAGCCGTCGCCGCCGTGGCTCACGAGGCCCGCCTCGCGCAGTTCCTTGATGCGGGTGTTGAGCGTGTTGGGGGTGATGCTGCCGACGCTGTCCTGCAGCAGCCGGAAGGTCTGGGCATGGCCGTCGCGCAGCGCCCAGAGCACGCGAAGTGCGTAGCGGGCCTCGAGAAGCGCAAGCAGCTGGCTGACGGCTGCGTTTTCCTTGGTACTCATCGACATCATCTCCTCGGGGCTGGGCGGGCCGTCGGTCCTGGGCAGGGCCGGTGCCTCGCGTTCTTGTTGGCTCGCTATCAGGGACCGCGCATTGCGTCGGCGACTATAGCGCAAGGATCACGATGCTACTAGTTTTATAGCTACGGGTGCATGCTGCATGCGGGCCGTGAGACAAAGCTTCACAAATTCGCGAAACTGGCCATGGCTTCGCCCAGCCGGACCGGCCGGGTGGGCGCCCAGTCCGGGTTGAAGGCCAGCGGGGGCGGCGGGAACAGCATGACGACGGTGGAGCCGAGCAGGAAGCGGCCCATCTCCTCGCCCTGCTTGAGCAGGATCTGCTGGTCGGCGTAGTGCCATTCGCGCAGCTCGCCGCCGCGCGGCGGATTGACCACGCCGTGCCACACGGTCGCCATGCTGCCGACGATGGTGGCACCCACCAGCACCAGCACGAAGGGCCCGTGCGCCGATTCGAAGACGCACACCACGCGCTCGTTGCGCGCGAACAGCCCGGGCACGCCGCGCGCGGTGACCGGGTTGACCGAGAACAGGTCGCCCGGCACGTGGATCATGCGCACCAGGCGCYCGTCGCAGGGCATGTGGATGCGGTGGTAGTCCTTCGGGCTCAGGTACAGCGTGGCGAAGCTGCCATGCGCGAAGCGCGCCGCGAGCACCGCGTCGCCGCCGACCAGCGCGGTGGTGCTGTAGTTGTGGCCCTTGGCCTGGAAGATCTGGTCGCCCTCGATGGCGCCGAACTGGCTGATGGCGCCGTCCACCGGGCACACGAGGTCGGCCTGCGCAAGAGGCCGCACGCCGGGCTTGAGCGCGCGCGTGAAGAACTGGTTGAAGCTCTTGTAGTGGTTGATGTCGGATTCGAGCGCCTCGCCCATGTCGACACCGTACTTGGCAACGAAGCGCCGGATGATCCAGGTGGTGACGGCGCCGCGTTCCTTGCCCGCGACCCAGCCGGCGAAGTTCGTCAGGGCCTGCTTGGGGAACAGGTATTGGGGCAGTACGGCAGAGCGGTCGGACACGTGTGGGAGGCCTGGAATGCCTGGAGTGCGAATCGGAGGGGCATTCTATAAAGCGCCCGGCAGCCCGGGCGTAGGAGGCTTCCCTTGTATCCGGCGCGCCGTTTCCCGGTTGGCGTCAGTCCGCCTTGATGCCCGCGGCCTTGATCACCTGCGCCCACTTCTCGACCTCGGCCTTCTGGAAGGCCGCGATCTTTGCCGTGGAGAGGTCGGCCGGCTCCATGCCGAAGCCCTTGAGCTTTTCCTGCATCTCGGGCGTTGCGAGGATCTTGCGGATCTCGGTGTGCAGCCGCTCGACGATGGGCGCCGGCGTACCCGCGGGCACGAAGATCGCCTGCCACGACAGCACCTCGAAGTCCTGCAATCCCGCAATGCCGGATTCCGCGACCGTCGGCACGTCGGGCATCGAGGCCAGGCGCTTGGCCGAGGTCACGGCAATGGCGCGCAGCTTGCCGCTCTGGATGTGCGGACCCGCCACCACGGTGGTGTCGAACATCATGTCGACCTSGCCGCCGATCACGTCCTGGATCGCCGGGCCGCTCCCCTTGTACGGAATGTGCGTGAACTTCACGCCCGACTTGAACGCCAGCAGTTCGAGCGACAGGTGCTGCGAGGTGCCGGTGCCGGCCGAGGCCGACGAGAGCCCGCCCGACTTGGTCTTGCTGGCTTCCAGCACGTCTTTCAGCGTCTTGTAGGGGCTGGCCTGGTTGACCACCAGCACCAGCGGGTTGGTGCCGATCAGCGTCACCGGCGCGAACGACTTCTGCGGGTCGTAGCCGAGCTTCGGATACAGGCTCACGTTGATCGCGTGCGAGCTGATCGTGCCGCCCACCATCATGAAGCCGTCGGGCGCTGCGCGCGAGCCGATTTCCGAGCCCACGCTGCCGCCGGCGCCGCCCTTGTTGTCGATGATCACGCTCGTGCCCAGCACCGGGCCGAGCTTCTGGCCGATCAGGCGGGCCAGCACGTCGGTGGTGCCGCCCGCGGGAAAGGGCACGAGGTAGGTGATGGCCTTGCCCGTGGGCCAGTTGCCGGGGCCCTGCGCGAACGCGGGCAGGCCCGCGGCAAGCGAAGAGGCGAGGGCGGTGCGAATCAATGTGCGGCGTTGCATTGCAATATCTCCTTTGATGATGTGGATGGCGGCCGCCACCTCAGGGGGCGTCGACGATCTCGATCCAGTTCGGGTTCTTGCCCGCGGTGACGCGCGAGGGCTTGCCCAGCGCGCCGGTGGCCGGGTCGATGGGGTACAGCGAAATGCCGTGCGACTCCTGCCCGGCGGCAATCAGGTAGCGGCCGCTCGAATCGATCGCGAAGCCGCGCGGCCCTTTCTCGGTCGGCGTCTGGCCGAGCGGCTGCAGCTGCCCGCTCGCCGCGTCCACCTTGAACGCCGAGAGCGTGCTCGAGGTGCGCTCGGAGGCGTACAGGTAGCGCCCGTCGGGCGTCAGGTGCAGGTCGGCCGCCCATGGCTTGCCCGCGAAGCCCGGCGGCAGCGTGGTGGTGCTCTGCTCCAGCTTGAGCGTGCCGCGCGCCGCGTCCCAGGCGTACACGTGCAGGGACGCGTCGAGCTCGTTCAGCAGGTAGACGTGCCGCTGCGCCTTGTCCCAGACGAAGTGGCGCGGTCCCGACTTGGCGGTGCTCATGGTCAGCGGCGGATCATTGGCCGCGAGCAGCCCCTTGTCCGCATCGAAGCGCCAGCTCGACACGTTGTCGCCGCCCAGGCTGGTGGCGAGCACGAAGCGGTTGCTCGCATCGGCGTGGACCGCGTGCGCGTTCGGGCCCGTCTGCACCAGCTGCTGGATCGGGCCCACCGCGCCGTCCTTGCCGACGGCGTTGACCGAGATCTTGCCGCCCTGGTAGGAGGCCGCGAAGAGCCACTTGCCGCTCGCGTCGAGGTCGATGTTGGCCATGCTGTCGGCCAGCGGCGCCTCGCCGAGCTTCTGCAGCTTGCCGGTGGCCGCGTCGATCGACATGCTGACCACGCGGAACGGCTGCGAGCGCAGCGCGGCGTAGAGCACGCGCTTGTCAGGGCTCACGGCCATCGGCATGACCGTGCCGCCGACGTTGAGCGTCTGCACCGGCTTGAGCACGCCCTCGGTGCGGTCCAGCTCGAGCACGGAGATCTCCTGGCTGTCGGCATTGGACACGTAGACCCAGGTGGCGGCCCAGGCCTGGCCCATGGCGGCCACGGACAGCAGCGCGGCCGCGCCCTGGAGCGCGCGAAGGATGGGAGTGCGGTGGTTCATGGCTTGATGTTGAGCTTGGCGATCAGCGCCTTGAAATAGGCGTTGTCCTTGGCCAGGGTTTCCTTGAACACCGCGCCGTCCGTGTAGACGTAGCCGAGGTTCTGCCGGTCCATCACCTCGTGCATGAGCGGCTCGGCGGCCGTCTTGGCCGTGATCTCGCGCAGCTTGGCCATCACTTCGGGCGGCGTGCTCTTGGGGGCGCCGAGGCCGCGCCAGGTGCCGATCGACAGGTCGATGCCGCGCTCCTTGGCGGTGGGCACCTTGTCGAAGCCCTTCACGCGCTTGTCGGCCATGACCATCAGCACCTTGAGCTTGCCGGACTGCACATGCGTCGTGACCTCGGCCGGGCTCACCGCCACGGCCTCGATGTGTCCGCCCAGCAGCGCCAGCACCGCGGGCGCCGCACCCTGGAACGGGATGTGGCCGAACCTGGCGCCGGTCTTGTCTTCGAGCGCCGCGGCGGCCAGGTGCCAGATCGAGCCGTTGCCCGAGTTGCCGACGCGCACGCTCTCGGGCGACTTCTTCGCCGCCGCGAGGAATTCCTCGATCGTGTTCCACGGCGCATCGGCCTTGACGGTGATGGCGGCCGGGTCGGCGTTGAGCTGCGCGATCGGCTGGAAGTCGTCGTAGTTGAACTTGGCCAGGCCCAGGTGCGGCAGCGTCAGCAGCTCCACCGTGAGCACCGCGAGCTTGTAGCCGTCGGGCTTGGCGTTGATCACCTCGGTCCAGCCGATGGCGCCGCCCGCGCCCGGGCGGTTGACGATCACGATGCTCTGCGAAATGTGCTTGCGGCTGGCCTCGGAGAAGGCGCGCGCCAGGCCGTCGGTGCCGCCGCCCGGCTGGTAGGGCACCAGCAGCTCGATCGTGCGGTTCGGAAAGTCGCCGGCCTGCGCCGCGGCAGTCGCGGCGAACCCGAGCGACAGGGCGGCCGCAGCCGAAAGGGTGGCGAGGCCGCCAAGGAATCTGCTTCTCTTCATGAGGTGTTGTCTCCGTTATTGATCTGATTCCGGTGTCTCGAAAAAGCGCGCCTGCCGCGTCAGGGCATGTACTGCCCGCCGTTCACTTCGATCACCTGGCCTGTCACGTAGCCCGAGAGCTGCTCCGAAGCCAGGTAGAGGAAGGCGCCCACGCATTCGTCGGGCGAGCCGATGCGGCCCATGGGAATGGCGGTGCGGAACGATTCGAGCATGGCGGGCGTCGAGAAGCGGTCCTGGAACGGCGTCTGGATGACGCCCGGTGCCACGGCGTTCACGCGGATCCTGTCGCCGACGAGTTCCCGGGCGAGCCCGTGCGTGGCCGTGCTCACGAAACCCTTGGAGCCCGCATACAGGTAGGCGCCCGGTCCGCCGCCGGTGCGCGCCGCGACCGAGGTCACGTTGACGATGTTGCCGCCGCCCTGCGTGCGCATCAGCGGCACCGCCTCGCGCGCAAACGCGAGCACCGAGCGTGCGTTGATGTGCATCACCTCGTCGAACAGCGCATCGTCGAACTCGGCGATGGGCACGCGCTTGACCAGGCTGCCGGCGTTGTTCACCAGCACGTCGATGCGGCCGAGGCGCGATGCCGCCTGCTTGACGCACTCGCGGATCGCGCCCGTGTCGCGCACGTCGGCCTGCAGCGTGAAGGCGTCGCCGCCGGCCTGGCGGATGGTCTCGGCGACCTGGTTGGCCGCATCGGCCGAGCTGTTGTAGTGCACCGCCACGCGCATGCCGCGCGCCGCGAACGCAATGGCCACGGCGGCGCCGATGCCGGTGCTGGCGCCGGTGACGAGTGCGGTCTTGCCCTTGAGGTCTTCCATGGTGTTTCCTTTCGAAGTCAGGTCACGGGGGCTGGGTTGAACAGCACCAGCGCGTTGTGCAGCTTCCACTGTTCGGCCCAGGTCTTCTTGCGGCCGCTGGCCACGTCGAGCATCAGGCGGAACATCTCCCAGCCGATGTCCTCGATGGTGGCGTCGCCGTCGGCGATGCGGCCCRCGTTCACGTCCATCAGGTCGTGCCAGCGGCGCGCCAGGTCGCTGCGCGTGGCCACCTTGATCACCGGCACCTCGGCCAGGCCGTAGGGCGTGCCGCGGCCGGTGGTGAACACATGCAGGTTCATGCCGGCGGCCAGCTGCAGCGTGCCGCAGATGAAGTCGCTGGCGGGCGTGGCGGCGTAGAGCAGGCCCTTCTGCTTCGCTTTCTCGCCCGGCGCAACCACGCCCGAGATCGGCGCGCTGCCGCTCTTGACGATCGAGCCCATCGCCTTTTCGACGATGTTCGAGAGCCCGCCCTTCTTGTTGCCGGGCGTGGTGTTGGCGCTRCGGTCRACGCSGCCGCGGTCCAGGTAGGCGTCGTACCAGGCCATCTCGCGGATCATGGCSTCGGCCACYTCSGGCGTSGYRGCGCGSGASGTSAGCTGGTCGATGCCRTCGCGSACYTCGGTCACTTCCGAGAACATCACGGTGGCGCCGGCGCGCACCAGCAGGTCGGTGCAAAAGCCCACGGCCGGGTTGGCCGTGACGCCCGTGAAGGCATCGCTGCCGCCGCACTGCACGCCCACCACC
>NZ_JBFTPJ010000127.1:0-8966 GCF_056398445.1 Variovorax sp. 01T439_2 | reverse complement strand
ATGGAGGACATGTCGATCACCAGCCGCTGCGCGTCCGCCGGCGCATCGGCCACGCCGTTTTCGCCGAACAGTGCGCGCTCGACCACGGCGGCCGCGTTGAGGCTCGTGATCACGAAGTCGCTCGCGGCCGCCGCGTCGGCCGCAGTGGGAGCGGCGTGGGCGCCCTGCGCCTGCAGCGCCTGGACCTTGGCCTTGTCGGGATCGAACACGCTCACTGCGTGCCCGCATTCGAGCAATCGGCGCGCAATCGCCGAGCCCATGATGCCCACGCCGATCACGGCGATGCGCTGGCGGTTGAATGTCATGGTCAGAGGCTGGCGGTGATGCCGCCGTCGACGTAGAGGATGTGGCCATTGACGAAGCTCGAGGCATCCGAGGCCAGGAAGATGGCCGCGCCGCCCAGCTCCTGCACATCGCCCCATCGTCCGGCCGGCGTGCGGCCCGAGAGCCATGCGGTGAAGGCTTCGTCGTTCACCAGCGCCTCGGTGAGTTCGGTCTTGAAGTAGCCGGGGCCGAGGCCGTTGACCTGGATGCCGTGCTTGCCGAGATCGATCGCCATGCCCTTGGTGAGCATCTTCACCGCGCCCTTGGTGGCGGCGTAGGGCGCGATGTTGGGCCGCCCCAGTTCGCTCTGCACCGAGCAGACGTTGATGATCTTGCCGCGCTTGCGCTCGATCATGCGCTGCGCCACGAAGCGGCCGACGAGGAACACGCTGTCGATGTTGGTGGTGGTGATCTTGTGCCAGGCATCGATCGGAAACTCCGCGAAGGGACCGCGATGCTGCATGCCGGCGTTGTTGACGAGGATCTCGATCGGGCCGATCTCCGCTTCGATGCGGGCCACGCCGGCTTCCACGGCAGCGGCGTCGGTGACGTCGAAGGACACGGCCTCGGCTGCCACGCCCTGGGTGCGCAGCGCATCGCGGGCCGCGGTGAGCGAAGCGGCATCGCGCGCATTGAGCACGACGCGAGCGCCGGCCGCACCGAGCGCCGCCGCCAGCGCGAAGCCGATGCCCTTGCTGGAGCCGGTGATGAGGGCGATGCGCCCGGACAGGTCGAACAATTTCAAGAAAAGCTCCTTGGGGAGGAAAGCGGATGCGGGATGGGTGTGTGACAGTCCTTTCAAGTTACCGGTATCTTGAATTGTCGTCAATGGGTGAAACCTGTATTCCATCTCTCCCTTGCGGCCTCTAGAGTTACCGATATCATATTTGCGATTTACCGCAGGAGAACCGTTTGACCGCTGCCACCCCATCCCCGCACGTGCTGATGCCCGGCACCTACCCCGAATGGGACATGGCACCCCTGCGGTCGCAGTACACGCTGCACCGCCTGTGGGAGGCACCCGACCGGCAGGCCTTCATCGCCGAACATGCGCCGAACATCCGCGCGGTCGCCACGCGCGGCGAACTGGGCGCGAACGCCGAACTCATCGCCGCCCTGCCCGCTCTCGAACTGATCGCCTGCTACGGCGTGGGCACCGACGGCATCGACCTTGCGGCCTGCCGCGCCCGCGGCATCCGCGTGACCAACACGCCCGACGTGCTCAACGGCGACGTGGCCGACCTCGCTGTCGGGCTCACGCTGGCATTGCAGCGGCGCATTCCCGCGGGCGATGCCTTCGTGCGCAGCGGCGCCTGGGCCAACGGCGGCATGCCGCTGACCACGCGCGTCTTCGGCCAGCGCATCGGCATCGCCGGCTTCGGCCGCATCGGCAGCACCATCGCGCGGCGGCTTTCGGGCTTCGAGATGGAGCTGGGCTACTTCAGCCGCACGGCGCGCGAGGACAGCCCGCACCGCCACTTCGGCAGCCTCGCGGCCATGGCCGAATGGTGCGACGTGCTCATCGTCATCCTGCCCGGCGGCGAGGCCACGCGGGGCATCGTCAACGCGGAAGTGCTGCAGGCGCTGGGGCCCAATGGCTGGTTCGTGAACGTGTCGCGCGGCACCACGGTCGACGAGGGCGCGCTGCTGCAGGCGCTCGAGCAGCGCAGCATCGCAGGCGCGGCGCTCGACGTGTTCCAGAACGAGCCGCGCATCGACCCGCGCTTTGCGGCGCTCGACAATGTGGTGCTGCATCCGCACCATGGCAGCGGCACCGAGCAGACGCGCCGCGCCATGGGCGAGCTGGTGCGCCGCAACCTGCAGGCGCACTTCGGCGGCCTGCCTCTCATTACCCCCGTGGCCTGAAGGAGAAATTCCATGCGTATGCGTTGTATGTGCCTCGTGATCCATGCCCCCGACGACCTGCGGCTGGAGGAACAGGACGCGGGCGAGATCGGCCCGGGCCAGGTGCTGGTGAAGGTCGGCATGGGCGGCATCTGCGGCTCCGACCTGCACTACTTCCACAACGGCGGCTTCGGCACGGTGCGCATCAAGGAGCCGATGGTGCTGGGCCACGAGGTGGCCGGCACCGTGGTGGCGACGGCGCCCGGCGTCGACAGCGTGCGCATCGGCGACAAGGTGGCCATCAATCCGAGCCGCCCCTGCGGCGCCTGCAAGTTCTGTCTCGAAGGCCTGCCCAACCAGTGCCTGGAGATGCGCTTCTACGGCAGCGCCATGCGCATGCCGCACGTGCAGGGCGCATTCCGCAACATGCTGCTGTGCGAGGACACGCAATGCGTGAAGGTGGCGGACCACGTGCCGCTGCGGCTGGCGGCGCTGGCCGAGCCGTTCTCGGTCGGGCTGCATGGCGTCTCGCGCGCAGGGCCGCTGCTGGGCAAGCGCGTGCTGGTGTCGGGCTGCGGGCCCATCGGCGTGCTGGCCATTGCAGCGGCGCGCGTGCACGGCGCGGCCGAGATCGTGGCCACCGACGTGGTCGACGAACCGCTCGCGATTGCACGCGCCATCGGCGCCGATCACGCCATCAACGTCGCGCAGGACAAGGCCTGGGTGTCGCGCTATTCGGCCGACAAGGGCACTTTCGACGTGATGCTCGAATGCTCGGGCAACGAGCGTGCCCTGCGCGACGGGCTCGAGGTGATGCGCCCGCGCGGCGTGGTGGTGCAGCTGGGCCTGGGCGGCGACGTGAGCATTCCGCAGAACATGGTGGTGGCCAAGGAGCTCAGCATTTGCGGCTCGTTCCGCTTCCATGCGGAATTCGCGCTGGCGGTGCGGCTCATCAACGAAGGGCGGGTCGACCTGTCGCCGGTGGTGTCGCACACCTTTCCGATGCTGCAGGCGCGCGAGGCTTTCGAGCTGGCGAGCGACCGGAAGCAGGCGATGAAGGTGCTGATCGATTTTGCGGACGCCGGGGAAGCCGCAACCGCCTGAGCCTGCGCGGGAGCGGGCTCAGGAACTCTCGCGCTGGGTGATCTGGAACGGGATCAGCACCGTCTCCGGCGGTGGGCGATGGYCGTCGACGGCACCGTCCATCACGCGCAGCAGCAGCTCGCCGGCCGCCTTGCCCAGGCCCACGCAATCCACCGCCACGGTCGTGATGCGCGGGTGCGAGGCACGGGCCACCTCGAAGTCGCCGAAGCCTGCGATCGCGATGCGGCCCGGCACCTCCCAGCCGCGGCGCTGGCATTCCATCAAGGCGCCGAACGCCGACAGGTCGGACACGCAGAGCACCGCGTCCACGTCGGGCCACTGGCGAATCAATTGCGCCACCGCTTCGCCGCCCTGCGCCATCGAGATCGGCGGCTGGCCGAAGCTGATCACGCGGCCGTCGGGCAGGCCGAGTTCGCGGATCGCCTGCGCGTAGCCGCGCTGCCGGTCGGCCCCGCGCGTGTCGCGGTTCGAGGTGCCGCCGATGAAGGCGATGCGCCGGTAGCCCTGGCCGTGCAGGTGCCGCACCATCGCGCCGGCCGCCTCCGCATTGGAGAAGCCGACCGTGTGCTCGATGGGCGTGGCGGGCAGGTCCCAGGTCTCGACCACCGGCACGCCCGCCGCTTGCAGCATGGCGCGCGCGGCGGGGGTGTGCGAGCCGCCGGTGAGGATCACGCCTTCGGGCCGGCGCGCGAGCATGGCGCGCAGCAGGCGCTCCTCGTTCTCCACGCGGTAGTCGGTATAGCCCAGCAGCACCTGCAGGCCGCGCGCTTCGACGGCCGCGGTGATGCCCTGCGCGGTTTCGGAAAAATTGGAGTTGTTGAGCGACGGGATCAGCACCGCGATGAAGCCCGAGCGCTTGCTCGAGAAGGTGCGCGCGGTCTGGTCGATCACATAGCCCATCTCCTCGCAGGCCTGCAGGATGCGCTGGCGCAGCGCCTCGGAGGTCGCGCGGTCGCTGCCCGCGCTGCGGTTCAGCGCGCGCGACACCGTCATCTTCGAGACGCCGACGCGCGCGGCCACGTCGGCCATTGTTGCCGGGCGGGACGGGGGGGCGGGGGCTTTGGTCGGGGGCAAGTGCTCTCTCTGGAATGGGCTTGAGGATATGCGAGGGATTCGATGGATACCGATAACGAAAATTTCGCATCCGGATCGGATCTTCCGATGTCCGGCATGGTGGAAATTCTAGAGTGACGCCAGACCGCACTCCTGTTCGGGAAAAGCCTAGGTTACCGGTATCACACTCGATGCCAGACTTCGGCCATGACCATCGAAGTCTTCGACGCCCGTTTCGCATCCGTGGTCCATGGCGCCCCGCCGCTCGAACGCCTGTGCACCGGGGCGGCATGGAGCGAAGGCCCGGTGTGGATGCACGAAGACGGCGCGGTGCTCTGGAGCGACATTCCCAACAACCGCATGCTGCGCTGGCACGCCGACACCGGCATGAGCGTGTGGCGCGAAGGCGTGGAGTTCACCAACGGCCACACGCGCGAGGCCGATGGCGCCCTGCTCCATTGCTCGCACGGCCGGCGTGCCATCGTGCGCACCCGCTTCGGCCCGGGCTTCGTGCCGCTGGCCGACGAGGTCGTGGTCGACCGTTACCAGGGCCGGCGCCTCAACTCTCCGAACGACGTGGTCGTGAAGCGCGACGGCAGCATCTGGTTCACCGATCCGCCCTACGGCATCGTCTCGGACCATGAAGGCCACAAGGCCGAGAGCGAACTGGGCCGCAACCATGTCTTTCGCTTCGACCCCGCCACCGGTGCGCTGCGTGCGGTGAGCGACTTCATCGAAGAGCCGAACGGCCTGGCCTTCTCGCCCGACGAAAGCATCCTTTATGTGAGCGACACCTCGGCCGCATTGCGCACCGACGGCTCGGGCCACCACCACATCGTCGCCTTCGACGTGATCGGCGGACAGGACCTCGCCAACCCGCGCGTGTTCGCCGTGGTGAACCCGGGGCTTTCCGATGGCTTTCGCATCGACGTGAACGGGTTCCTCTACACGAGCAGCGCCGACAGCGTGCAGGTCTACCACCCCGACGGCACGCGCATGGCGCGCATCGCCGTGCCGGAAAAGGTGGGCAACCTCACGTTCGGCGGCAGCGGCGGCAGCGACGGCAACGCGCTCTACGTGTGCGCCTCCACTTCGCTCTATCGCATCCGCCTCCACACGCGCGGAGCGACCTGCCCATGAACGCGCCCCTCCTGCAATTCCAGTCCCTCTGCAAACGCTTCGGCGGCACGCAGGCCGTGGACCACGTGACGCTCGATGTGCGCGCCGGCGAAATCCTCGCGCTGCTCGGCGAGAACGGCGCGGGCAAATCCACGCTCATCAAGCTGCTCGCGGGCATCCATCCCGCGGACCAGGGCGAGATTCTTTTCGACGGCCAGCCGCAAGCCGCCTGGCGGCGCGCCGACCGCCGCGAGCAACCCGTCGCCTTCATTCACCAGGACCTGGGCCTTGTCGAATGGATGACCGTGGCCGAGAACGTCGGCCTGGGCACCGGCTACCCGCGCCGCTTCGGCCTCATCGACTGGTCCGCCGCGAACGAGACCGCACGCCGCGTGATGGCGCGCGTGGGCTGCGACATCGATCCCGGCCGCCGCGTGTTCTCGCTCACGCGGTCCGAGAAATCGTTGCTCGCCATCGGCCGTGCGCTCGAAGTCAAGGCCCGCCTGCTGGTGCTCGACGAGCCCTCGGCCAGCCTGCCGATGAGCGACGTCGAGCGCATGTTCGGCGTGCTGCGCGAACTGCGCCGGCAGGGCATGGCGATGCTCTACGTGTCGCACCGGCTCGACGAAGTGATGGCCATCTCCGACCGCGCAGCCGTGATGCGCGACGGCAAGCTGGTGGCGGTGAAGACCACGGCGCACACCAACGAAGGCGAGCTGGTCGGCCTGATCGTCGGCAAGGCACTCTCGGCCTCGGTGCCCAAGGCGAGCGTTCCGGCAGCAAGCGTGCCGGTGCTGCAACTGGATGGCGCGGCCAGCGGCAATGCCGGCCCGCTGAGCCTCTCTGTGCACCGCGGCGAAGTGCTGGGCCTCGTCGGCCTGCGCGGCGCAGGGCACGAGGCCATCAGCCGCGCGATCTTCGGGCGTGAGCCGCTGTCCGCGGGGCGGATGCAGCTGCTCGGCGCTGAATGCGATTTCACCTGCCCCGCCGATGCCATTCGCGCGGGCGTGGCCTATGTCGCCGGGGAGCGGCTCGAAGAAAACCTCGCCGGCTCGATGACGGTGCTGGAGAACCTGTTCCCCAACGCCGCGCTGCATGGCGATCGCGGCCTGGCCTTCGACCGTCCGCGTCGCGAGAACGACAGCGCGCTCGCATTGATCCGCCGCTTCGACATCAACCCGCCCGCGCCGTCGGCCGAGGTGCAGCAGCTTTCGGGCGGMAACCAGCAGAAGGTGGTGCTGGCGCGCTGGTTCCATCTGGACAAGCCGCTGGTGGTGCTCGAGGAGCCCACGGCCGGCGTCGACGTCGGCGCCAAGCGGCAGATCTACGGCGTGCTGCGCGAGCGCGCGGAGGCCGGCACTGCGCTGGTGGTGGTCTCCACCGACTTCGAGGAAATCGCGACCGTGTGCACCCGCGTGCTCGTCTTCCGCGACGGGCTGATCGCCGCCGAACTGACGGGCGAGGCAATCACGGTGGAAAGACTTTTGGCATTGGCAGCAGGCGCCGCCGTGGCGCACGAGGAAATTTCCGCATGAGCAGTTCGATCAAATCCACCGCCCTGGAGCCCGACAAGTCGCTCGACGGCGAGGCCGTTTCCTTCGCGCAGCGCATCGGCCGCGCAATGCCGGTCTATGGCCTCGTGGCGCTGATGGCGGGCCTCGCCCTGCTGTTCTCGCTGCTGCTGCCCGACACCTTTCCAACGCTGTTCAACCTGCGCGCGATCCTGGCCGACAAGTCGGTGATCGCGCTGCTGGCGCTCGCCGCGACCATCCCGATGATCACCGGCAAGATCGACCTCACCGTGGGCTACGGCATCGTGCTGTGGCACATCCTCGCGATCAGCCTGCAGACGCAGTTCGGCTTGCCGTGGCCGGCCGCGGTGCTCATCGTGTTGCTGTGTGCGGCGCTCTTCGGCGTGCTCAACGGCCTCCTGGTCGAGCTCGCGCAGATCGACTCCTTCATTGCCACGCTGGGCACCGGCACCGTGATCTATGCGGTCGCGATGTGGCACAGCGGCGGACGCCAGGTGGTGGGCGACCTGCCCGATGGCTTCGTCGGCATCGCGGGCGGGAGCCTGCTGGGCCTGCCCGTCGGCGCGTTCTACGTGCTCGCGGTGAGCGTCACGCTCTGGGTCGTTACCGAGTTCACGCCGCTGGGGCGCGCGCTGTACGTGATCGGCGCCAACCCGAAGGCGGCGCAGCTCAACGGCATCGCGGTGCGCAAGCATGTGATGGGCGCCTTCGTCGCCTCGGGCCTGCTCTCGGGCTTTGCGGGCGTGCTGCTCGCCTCGCGCCTGCAGATCGGCCAGGCCAGCGTGGGGCTGGAGTTTTTGCTGCCTGCGCTGGTCGGCGCCTTCCTCGGCTCCACCACCATCCGGCCCGGCCGGGTGAACGTGTGGGGCACGCTGGTGGGCGTGGCGATCCTGGCGATCGGCATCTCGGGCATCCAGCAGTTCGGCGGTGCCTTCTATGTCGAGCCGCTCTTCAACGGACTCACGCTGCTGGTGTCCATCGGCATCGCGGGCTGGGCGCAGCAGCGGCGCAACCGCTCGATCAAGCGGCGCATCGCCGAGCGCCAGCTCGACCATGCGCAACAACCGGTTCCCTCAACGCCGTCGAAGTGACGGTTCACCGCAACGACTGGAGACAAGCATGAAGAAGAAGAGTGTGGTTCCCGCGCGCACCGTCGCCGCCGCCGTGCTGGCGCTGTGCGCCGCCGCGCTGGCGCCCAAGGCGATGGCCGACGACTTCCTGGATGCCGCGAAGAAGAAGGTCGAGATCGCCACCATGACCAAGGAGAAGTGGGACGGCCCCACCACCGGACCCAAGGCCGCCGCGGGCAAGACCATCGTCTTCGTCGCAGGCGACATGAAGAACGGCGGCATCGTGGGCGTGAGCAAGGGCGTGGAGGAAGCGGCGCGCGCCATCGGCTGGACGGTGCGCGTCATCGACGGCCAGGGCACGGTCAGCGGGCGCACCGCGGCACTCAACCAGGCGCTGGCCGTGAAGCCCGCGGGCATCGTGGTCGGCGGCTTCGACACCACCGAGCAGAAGGCGGCGTTCTCGGGCGCGGCCAAGTCGGGCATTCCGCTGGTCGGCTGGCATTCGGGCGAGCAGCCGGGCCCGAACGACAAGGCGGGCCTCTTCGCCAACGTGACCACCGTGACGGACGACGTGGCCGACGTCGCCGCCTCGTGGGTGGTGGCCGATTCGGGCGGCAAGGCGGGCGTGGTGATCTTCACCGATTCGCAGTACGCGATTGCGCTCTACAAGGCGCGCGCGATGGAGGCGGTCATCAAGAAGTGCGGCGGCTGCACCGTGCTGAGCTTCGAGGACAGCCCGATCTCCGAAAGCTCGACCCGCATGCCGCAGCTCACCACCTCGCTGCTGCAGCGCTTCGGCGACAAGTGGACGCACTCGCTGGCCATCAACGACCTGTACTTCGACTTCATGGGCCCCTCGCTCACCGCGGCGGGCAAGAAGGGCGACGGATCGCCCAAGGCAGTGTCGGCCGGTGACGGC
>NZ_JBFTPJ010000126.1:0-8972 GCF_056398445.1 Variovorax sp. 01T439_2 | reverse complement strand
TCTTCGAACTACTTCTTGCCCGCGTCCCGGTCCAGCTGTTCCTGCATGGCCTTCATCGGGTCTTCTTCCGCGCCCGCAGGTGCTTCGCCGCCGGCCGGTGCCGAGGCGCCGGGTGCCGGCTCGGGAGCGGGCTGGGAGTCGTCCTTCGGCATGTTGGCCTGCATCTCGGCGCCGATCTTGTCGAGGTCGACCGCCACCTCCTTGTCGAGCCCGCTCGAGACGATGGCCGGGAACGCGATGATCAGGCCGACCATGATGATCTGGATCAGCACGAAGGGCACCGCCCCCCAGTAGATCTGCATGGTGGTGACGGGCTCGATGCGTTCGTTCGTGACCTTGTCGTTGTAGGCCTTGGTCGGCGCCACGCTGCGCAGGTAGAACAGCGCGAAGCCGAAAGGCGGATGCATGAACGAGGTCTGCATGTTCACAGCCAGCAGCACGCCGAACCAGATCAGGTCGATGCCGAGCTTGTGCGCCACGGGTGCCAGGAGCGGCACCACGATGAACGAGAGCTCGAAGAAGTCCAGGAAGAACGCCAGGAAGAAGATCAGCACGTTCACCAGGATCAGGAAGCCGAGCTGGCCGCCGGGCATGCCGGTCAGCAGGTGCTCGACCCAGCGCGGTCCGTCCACGCCCTGGAACACCAGGCTGRAGATGGTCGAGCCGATCAGGATGAACACCACGAAGCACGACAGCTTGGTGGTGGTGTTGAGCGCCTGCTTGAGCAGGCTCATGCTGAGCCGTCCGCGCACCATGGCCATGATGAAGGCGCCCAGGGCACCCATGGCGCCGCCTTCGGTGGGGGTGGCCACGCCGAGGAAAATCGTGCCCAGCACCAGGAAGATCAGCAGCAGCGGCGGGATCAGCACGAAGGTCACGCGCTCGGCAATGCGCGACAGCAGCCGCAGCCGCAGCAGGCGGTTGGCCACCGCGATCAGGAAGGCCAGCATCACGCCGACGCACATCGACACCACGATGGTTTCGTCAGTGGCCACGCTGGTCACGGGCTGGCCGGTCCACCAGGTGTGGACGTCGGCAATGTGCTCGGCAAAGAACACGGCCGCCGCGGTGGCAACGGTGGTCAGCACCAGCAGCGAGGGCAGGCCGCTGCTGCCGCTCGGCTCGCGGAAGGTGCGTGCCTCGAGCGGCAGGGCCGGAACCCACTTGGGCTTGAAGATGGCCAGCAGGATCACGTAGCCCGCGTACATGGCCGTGAGCATGAAGCCCGGCACGAACGCGCCCTTGTACATGTCTCCCACGCTGCGGCCGAGCTGGTCGGCCATGATGATCAGCACCAGCGAAGGCGGAATGATCTGCGCCAGCGTGCCCGAGGCCGCGATCACGCCCGAGGCGATGCGCCGGTCATAGCCGTAGCGCAGCATGATCGGCAGCGAGATCAGGCCCATCGAGATGACCGAGGCCGCCACCACGCCGGTGGTGGCCGCAAGCAGCGCACCCACGAAGATCACGGCCAGCGCGAGGCCGCCGCGCACGGGGCCGAAGAGCTGGCCGATCGAGTCGAGCAGGTCTTCGGCCATGCCGCTTCGCTCGAGGATCAGCCCCATGAGCGTGAAGAACGGAATGGCCAGCAGCGTGTCGTTCTGCATGATGCCGAACACCCGCAGCGGCAGCGCCTGCAGCAGCGCCTCGGGCAGGAGGCCGAGCTCCACGCCGACGAAGCCGAAGAACAGGCCGCAGGCGCCGAGGCTGAATGCCACCGGAAAGCCGAACAGCAGGAACACGATCAGCCCCGCGAACATGATCGGGGCGAAGTTTTGCGTAATGAATTCCATGGGGTGCTACCGCTCAGCCTTTGGCGTTGGATTCGGCGAGCCGGCGGATCGACTCGGCCAGTTCTTCTTCGGCGGTCTTTTCGTCGCGCTTCTGCGTGGGATCATCGATGCGGCCCTGCAGGAACGCGATGCGCTTGATGAGTTCGGACCAGCCCTGGAGCATCAGCAGCGAGAAGCCCAGCGGGATCATGGCGTAGATCGGCCAGCGGATCAGGCCGCCGGCGTTGTTCGACATCTCGCCCGAGCGATAGCCCTGCAGGAAGAACGGAATGCCATACCAGAGGATGGCCAGGCAGACCGGCGTGAGGAAGAAGCTGAAGCCGATGATGTCGACCCAGATCTGGCCGCGCTTGGACAGGCGGCTGAGGATCACGTCGATCTTCACGTGCTCCTGGTTCAGGAGGGTGTAGCCCGCGGCAATCAGGAAGGATGCGGCGAACAGGTACCACTGCACTTCGAGATAGGCGTTGGAGCTGACGTTGAACACCYTCCGGACCACGGCATTGACGCCGCTGATCACGGTGGATGCAAGGATGAGCCAGATCACGTACTTGCCGATCTGGCCATTGAGCCAATCGACCGCGCGCGAAAATCTGAGCAGGAAATTCATGCTCTTCTCCAGAGAGGAAATGGATGCTTGGATGCAGAAGCGGGCCGGGCTCCGCCGGCGGGCGGCGGTCCGGGGGCTTTCGGCGGACGCGCGATTTTATCGGCGCGCAAAGCCGTTTTCGGACGGGCACGGGCGGTGTATTCCCGTAGGCGCGGCCGCCATGCGCCGCACTGGTGCRCCGGCTCGCGATAATGAAACATGCCCTCGTCGTCGCCGCCTCCGCTGCCCACGGGCTTGCCGCACTCCATCGACTCGCCCGACATGCAGCGCGCCGGCCGCGAGCTGCTCTCGCTGGCCCTGATCGATGCGCGCAACCACACGCTTCATCTGCTCTCGCTCTACGAAGAGGCACTGGGCTCGCCCGCGCTCGCGGTGGAGCGCACGGGCGATGCGGGCGTGGTGCCGCCGCTCTGGCTGGCCGGGCACATCGGCTGGTTTGCCGAATGGTGGATCGGGCGCAACACCCAGCGTGCCTTCGGCGCCGATTGCCCGGTTCGGCCGACCCGGCTGGCCGCCATCGAACCCGCGGCCGACGACTGGTGGAACCCGGCTCAGGTTTCGCCCGCGCAGCGCTGGTCGCCCGGCCTGCCGGACCTCGCCCAGACCAAGGCCTACCTGCTCGAAACGCTGGAGAGCACGCTCGAACTGCTCGAGCATGCGGCCGAGACCGATCCGGGGCTTTACTTCTACCGCCTCGCGCTCTTCCATGAAGACCTGCGCGGCGAGCAGTTCATCGTGATGGCGCAGACGCTGGGGCTGCCTTTGGGCATCGATCCGATGCCCACGGCCGTCACGCGCGAGCCGCTGCTGCTGCCGGCCACGCAATGGGAGCTCGGCCTGCCCGAGGGCTGCGGCTTCGCCTTCGCGCAGGAGCAGGGTGCGCACCGCGTCGAGGTGCCCGAATTCGAGATCGACGCCCAGCCCGTGACCTGGAGCCAGTTCATCGAATTCGTCGACGAGGGCGGCTACGACCGCGAGGAGCTCTGGCATCCGCAGGGCTGGCGCTGGCTCGCCTCGCAGATCGAAGGGCGCCGCGGGCCGCGCCATATCGAGCAGATCGGCGTCGCGCGCAACGGCACCGGCGGCTCGGTGCTGCAGCACCGTTTTGGTGCCACGGTGCGTGCGGCCGGCCACCACAGCGCGGTGCACCTGAGCTGGTGGGAGGCCGATGCCTGGGCGCGCTGGGCCGGCCGGCGCATCGCGACCGAGGTCGAATGGGAGATTGCGGCGCACACGGCGGCGCGGCGCGGATTCCGCTGGGCCGACGTGCACGAGTGGACCGCGGGCACGCTGCGGCCCTGGCCCGGCTTTCGCGCCGATCCCTGGAGCGCGGGCAGCGAGTTCGATCCCGTGCCTGCATTCGGCGAGGCGCGCGTGCTGCGCGGCGCTTCGTTCGCGACCCGCTCGCGCCTGCGTTCGCCGCGGCGCCGCAGCTTTGCATTGCCCGGGCGCGACGATGGTTTCTTCGGCTTCAGGACCTGTGCACTTTGAGCCTGCGCCGGGGCCTGCCTAGTCGCCGATCCCGGTGCTCCCGATCTCCGACGACAGCGGCGGCGCCACTTCCTCGAGCGGCTTGCACTCCGCATCGGCCGCATAGCGCAGCGCGAGCAGTCCCGCAACGATGACCAGCGTGGCGCCGATCGCGTAGCCCACCATCACCGCGCCGCGGCTGCCGGTCTCGATCAGCACGCCGAACAGCACCGGCGCCACGAAGCCGCCCGCGCCCATGCCGATGGCGTAGAAGATCGCGATGGCCATGGCGCGCATCTCGAGCGGGAACACTTCGCTGACCGTGAGGTAGGCCGAGCTCGCCGCGGCCGAGGCCAGGAAGAACACCGCCGACCAGCACAGCGCCTGGCTGCGCGCGTCGAGCCAGCCCATCATGAAGGCCCAGCCGGTGAACGCGAGCCCGACGCCCGCGAGCACGTAGGTCAGCGCGATCATCTTGCGCCGCCCCACGCTGTCGAACAGCGGGCCCAGCAGCAGCGGCCCGAGCACATTGCCAAGCGCGAACGGAAAGATGTAGAGCGCCACGTTGTCCTCGGCCACGCCGTAGAAGCGCGTGAGCACCAGCGCATAGGTGAAGAAGATCGCGTTGTAGAAGAAGGCCTGCGAAACCATCAGCGCCACCGCGACCACGCTGCGCGCGCGGTAGCGGCGCAGCAGCACGTGCGTCACCTCGCGCATCGACGGGCTGCGGTGGCGCCCGCCGCCGTAGGCCACGCGGCCCTCGGCCAGCGCCAGCGGGCCGTGCTGCGCGCGGACTTCGGCCTCGATGGTCTCGACGATGCGCAGCGCCTCGTCGGCGCGGCCATGCGCCATCAGCCAGCGCGGGCTTTCGGGCACGTGGCGCCGCACCAGCAGGATGGCCACCGCCAGCACCGCGCCCAGCGCGAAACCCGCGCGCCAGCCCCACACCGGACCGATCACGCGCGCATCGAGCAGCACCAGGCTGAGCCCGGCTCCCAGCGCCGCGCCGATCCAGAAGCTGCCGTTGATCGCGAGGTTGACGCGGCCGCGCACGCGCGCCGGAATGAGCTCGTCGATGGCGGAATTGATGGCCGCATATTCGCCGCCGATGCCCAGGCCCGTGATGAAGCGGCACAGCGCAAAGAAAGCGAAGTCCGGCGAGAACGCGGTGGCCAGCGTGCCCAGGGTGTAGACCACCAGCGTGACCAGGAACAGCTTCTTGCGCCCGAGCCGGTCGGTCAGGCGGCCGAAGAGCAGGGCGCCGATCACCGCGCCCGCGATGTAGATCGAGCCCGACCAGCCGATCTCGCCGGCGCTGAGCCCGAGTGTGTCGGGCCGCTCGAGCACGGCGCCGATCGAGCCGACAAGCGTCACCTCGAGGCCGTCGAGCACCCAGGCCACGCCGAGCGCGACCACCACGCGCCAGTGCCAGCGCGACCACGGCAGGCGGTCGAGACGGGCGGGAATATCGCTATGCACCGCAGCTGTCATGGGCACAACCTTAACCCATGTGCCCGGACCGCCTCTTCAATGCCCGTGAGCCTTCTTCTCGCGCGCGAAGGTCCACCACGGCAGCAGCGCGCGCAGCGACTGCACCTCGCCGCTGGCCGCAGCCTCGTAGCCGGGCAGCGTCTCCAGCAGGTGCTGCCAGCTTGCGCTCTGCAGCACCGCCACCAGCGCCTGCATGGCGGGCTGGTCGAGTGCCGACTTGAGGCAGGCCAGGTGGTAGCGCTCCCGCACCAGCGGCACGAAGTCGAGCCCCTCGGCGTGCGCGGCCGATTCGAGCCCGAGCCCCGCATCGGCCTGCCCGGACGCCACGGCATGCGCGACCGCCGCATGCGAGGTTTCGCAGCGTTCGTAGCCCGCGAGCGCTGAGGCGTCGAGCCCGGCTTCTGCCAGCAGTTCGTCCAGCAGCAGGCGCGTGCCGGTGCCGATGGCCCGGTTGACGTAGCGCGCGCGCAGCCGCGCCGCGTCGGCCAGCGAGCGCAGGTTGAGCGGGTTGCCCGGCGCCACGAGCAGGCCCTGCGTGCGCCGCGCGAATCCGATCAGCTTGTGCTGACCCGGCTTGAGCAGCGGCTGGTAGGTGCGCTGCGCCAGCGAGCCGCGCGGCGGATGCTCCATCGTGTGGAAGCCCGCCATCACGCAGCGGCCCTGGTTGAGCGCGCGGATTGCATCGACGCTGCCGGTGAAGTGGATGTCCAGGTGCAGCTGCGCGGTGCCCGCCGCATGCGTGCGCAGCAGCGCGAGCGCGTCGTCGTGGCTCGCCTGCAGGCTCAGCACATGGGTGCGGTCATCGAAGGCGAGGGCGAAGGCGCGCTCCAGTTCGGCATGCAGCGCCTCGATTTGCGGTGCGAGCCGGGCCTGGGCCTGGCGCTCGGCCCACAGCAGCTTGTCGCCGAATTCGGAGAGCTGCGCGCGCTGGCCCTGCTCGCCCTGTATCAGCGGATGGCCGAGCGCCTGCTCCCAGTGCTTGAGCTCGCCCCACACATGGCGGTAGGACAGGTCGAGCGCGCGCGACGCGGCCGAGATGGAGCCGTGCTCGCGCACCGCCTGCAGGATCTGCATCAGCGGATTGCGGATCTGCCGCGATCCGCTGCGGCGGGGCCGGATCGCGTAGGAAAGGTCGATCTGTTGCACGAGGGCGGGCGAGGAAATGGAGGCCGGCTCATTATGCAGAGCCGTCCATTGCCCGCCCGCCGTGCGTCAGGCCGTTTCGGCCAGCGCGTCGCCCAGCGCGTTGACGAGGCGGTCGATCTCCGCCTTCTCGGAAATGAAGGGCGGCGCGAGCTGGATCGTGTCGCCGCCGTAGCGCACGTAGAAGCCCTTCTTCCAGCAGTTCATCGCGATCTCGTACGGCCGGCGTGCCGGCTCGCCCGGCAGCGCGGCAATCGTCAGGCCCGCGGCCAGGCCGTAGTTGCGGATGTCCGTCACGTGCTTGCTGCCCTTGAGGCTGTGCACCGCGTTCTCGAAGTGCGGCGCGAGCGCCTGCACGCGGCCGATCATGTCTTCCTTCTGCAGCACGTCGAGCGCCGCGATGCCGGCGGCGCAGGCCACCGGGTGCGCGCCGTAGGTGTAGCCGTGCGGGAATTCGAGCATGTAGTCGGGGCCGCCCGCCGCCATGAAGGTGTCGTAGATCTCCTTGCTGGCGATCACCGCGCCCAGCGGCTGCGCGCCGTTGGTCACCTGCTTGGCGATGTTCATGATGTCGGGCGTCACGCCGAAGGCATCGGCGCCCGTGAGCGCGCCGCAGCGGCCGAAGCCGGTGATGACCTCGTCGAAGATCAGGAGGATGTTGTTGGCCGTGCAGATGTCGCGCAGGYGCTTCAGGTAGCCCTTGGGCGGGATCACCACGCCGGCCGAGCCCGCGAAGGGCTCCACGATCACGGCCGCGATGTTCGAGGCGTCGTGCAGCGCGATCAGGTCGAGCAGGCGGTCGGCCAGCTCGGCGCCGTTCTCGGACATGCCGCGCGTGAAGGCGTTGGCCGCGATCTGCGTGTGCGGCAGGTGGTCCGCTTCCACGGCCTGGCCGAACAGCTTGCGGTTGGCCGCGATGCCGCCCACCGAGATGCCGCCGAAGTTGACGCCGTGGTAGCCCTTCTCGCGGCCGATCAGGCGCGTCTTGCTGGCAAGGCCCTTGGTGCGCCAGTAGGCGCGCGCCATCTTGAGCGAAGTGTCGGCCGCTTCGGAGCCCGAGCCGGTGAAGAACACGTAGTCCAGGCCCGCGGGCGTGAGCTCCTTGATCCTGTTGGCCAGCTCGAACGAGAGCGGATGGCCGAACTGGAAGGCGGGCGAGTAGTCGAGCTTGGCAATCTGGCGGCTCACCGCTTCRGTGATTTCAGGGCGGCCGTGGCCGAGGCCCGAGCACCACAGGCCCGAGAGGCCGTCGAAGATCTTGCGGCCGTCGCCATCGGTGAAGTAGGCGCCCTTGGCCTCCACGATCATGCGCGGATCGGCCTTGAAGTTGCGGTTGCCGGTGTAGGGCATCCAGTGCGCGTCGAGCCAGGCGGCGTCGGTGCGCAGGGCGGGCGTCGGTTCGATGGCGGGCGTTGCAAGGGTCATGGCGCTTCCCGCGCAAGCGGGCTCCAAAAGGGTGATGAGGTGTGCCGATTGTTGGCAGAGCCTTCAGTGTGGAGAATGGCGCAATATCAATGTTCACTTGACACATCATGCAAGTAAAGGCGAAAGCCCAAAACAGTGCCCGCAATCGCGCCGTGCTGGGGCAGCTCAGCGACATGGACCTGCGCCTGCTCAAGGTGTTCAAGAGCGTGGTCGACTGCGGCGGCATGGCGGCGGCCGAGCTGGAGCTGAACATCGGCACCTCCACCGTGAGCCGGCATGTGAAGGACCTGGAAACGAGGCTCGGCCTGGTGCTGTGCCGGCGCGGCCGCGCGGGCTTCGCGCTCACGGCCGAGGGCCAGCGCGTGTACGACGAGACGCTGCGCCTGCTGGCCTCGGTCGATGCCTTTCGCGGCAGCATCGACGACATCCACAACCGCATGGGCGGCCAGCTCGACGTGGCGCTGTTCGACAAGACGGCGACCAATCCGAAGGCGCGCATCGGCGATGCCATTGCGCGCTTCACCGAACTTGCGCCGGAGGTGAACCTGGCGGTGCATGTGGGTTCGATCAACGCCATCGAGCAGGGCGTGCTGGAAGGCAATTTCCAGATCGGCATCATCCCGGCGCACCGGGCCTCGAAGAGCCTGGTCTACGCCGACTTATTCGACGAGACGATGCTGCTTTACTGCGGCAAGGGACATCCGCTCTTCGAGAGCAACAACGCAAAGCTCACGTGGGCCAGGCTGCGTGAGCATCACTTCGCGGGCCTGGGCTACCACTCGCCCAACATGGAACTGAGCCATCGCGCCAAGCTCTCGCGCAAGGCGACGGGCTTCGACCAGGAAGCGATTGCCACGCTGATTCTTTCGGGGCGCTTTCTCGGTTTTTTGCCTGACCACTACGCGCAGGTGTTCGAGGAGCGCGGGCTCATGAAGCCCGTGCTGCCGGCGCGGTTCAACTACGCGTGCCGGTTCGTGAGTTTGCTGCGCCGGTCGCCCAAGCCGTCACGGGCGGTGCTGGCGTTTCAGGAGTGTCTGGAG
>NZ_JBFTPJ010000125.1:0-8991 GCF_056398445.1 Variovorax sp. 01T439_2 | reverse complement strand
ACCCCGTGGTGCTGCTGATGGACGAGCCCACGCGCGGCGTGGACGTGGGCGCCAAGTCGGAGATCCACCACATCCTGCGCGAGCTCGCGAACCAGGGCGTGGGCGTGATCGTGATCTCTTCGGAGCTGCCCGAGATCATCGGCCTGTGCGACCGGGCGCTGGTGATCCGCGACGGCCGGCTGGCCGGCGAACTGAATTCCAACGACATGACGGAGGAAGCCCTGTTGCGGCTCGCCTCCGGACTCTGCGAACAGGAGGAGATGGCATGAACTACCCGGCACAACTCGATGCGGGCCTGGCACCGCGCCCATCGGGAGACGGCCCCGTGAAGCCCGCCAGCAAGCTCACCAGCATGCGCGAGATGGGCCTGCTGCTGATCATTGCGGTGCTGTGCGTGGCGATGAGCTTCGCATCGCCCTACTTCCTCACCTGGGACAACGTGCGCGCCATGCTGCTGTCCTTCTCGATCGAAGGCATCGTGGTGGTGGGCATGACCATTTTGCTGATTGTCGGCGGCATCGACCTGTCGGTGGGATCGGTGGTCTGCTTCGCGATGGTGGTCACGGGCAAGCTGTTCCTGATGGGCGTGGACCCATGGATCGCGAGCCTGGTGGCCATCGGTGCGAGCGGGCTCGTCGGCGCGATGATCGGCGGCTGCGTCACGCGCATCGGGTTGAACCACTTCATCGCCTCGCTGGCCTTCATGGTGATCGTGCGCGGGCTGTGCCTGGCGCTCACGCAGGGCACGCCGCAGTCGCTGTTCTCGCTGCCGGCGGAGTTCAAGTTCATCGGGCAGGGCACGCTGTTCGGCGTTCCGGCCGTGATCCTGATCTTCGTGGCGATCGTGGTGGTGAGCGACTTCGTGCTGCGCCGCTCGACCTTGCTGCGGCGCGTGTTCTACACCGGCAGCAACGAGAAGGCCGCGCTGTACTCGGGCATCCGCGTGGGGCGCGTGAAGTTCTGGGTCACGGTGCTGTGCTCCGCATCGGCGGGCCTGGCCGGCGTGATCTACACGGCGCGCTTCGGCGCGGCCACGCCCACCTTCGGCGTGGGCATGGAGCTCAACGTGATTGCCGCCGCGGTGATCGGCGGCGCGAGCCTCAAGGGCGGCTCCGGCACGGTGCTGGGCGCGGTGCTGGGCCTCGCGCTGCTGTCGGTGGTGACCAGCTCGCTGATCCTGCTCGACGTGTCGCCCTATTGGCAGGACGTGATCAAGGGCCTCATCTTGCTCGCGGCCGTGACCATCGACCACCTCCTGAACACGAGAAAGACGACGCGATGAAGATGAAGACGACGACGCTGGGCCCCTCGGGCATCGAATGCTCGGCCATTGGCCTGGGCACCTGGGCGATGGGCGGATGGATGTGGGGCGGCGGCGACAACGCGGCGGCCGAGGCGGCGATCCGGGCTTCGCTGGATGCGGGCGTGAACCTGATCGACACCGCGCCGGCCTACGGCCTGGGGCGCTCCGAAAGCATCGTGGGCACTGCCCTCAAGGGGCGCCGCCACGAGGCCGTGATCGCCACCAAGTGCGGGCTGGTGTGGCACACGCAGAAGGGCACGCACTTCTTCGAGGAAGACGGACATCCCGTACACCGCTATCTCGGCCGCGAGTCGATCTTCCATGAATGCGAAGAGAGCCTGAAGCGCTTGCAGACCGACTACATCGATCTCTACATCACGCACTGGCAGGACAGCACCACGCCCGTGGCCGAGACCATGGACGCGCTGCTCGCGCTCAAGAAAGAGGGAAAGATCCGCGCCATCGGCGTGAGCAACGTGAGCCCCGAGACGCTCGCCGAATACCTGCGCCACGGTCCGGTCGATGCGGCGCAGGAGCGCTACAGCCTGATCGACCGCGAGATCGAGCAGACGCTCGCGCCCCTTTGCAGCGAGCACGACGTGGCGGTGCTCGGCTATTCGTCGCTGGCGCTCGGCCTGCTCGCGGGGCCCATCGATCCGGCACGCGAGTTCAAGGGCGACGACCAGCGTGCGAGCAATCCGCGCTTCAGCTCGGCCAACCGAGCAACGCTCAAGGCCTTCTTCGAGGAACTCGAACCCGTGCGCGCAAAGCTCGGCTGCTCCTTTGGCCAGATGATGATCGCGTGGACCGTCGCGCGCGGCACCGTGGCTGTCGCGCTGTGCGGCGCACGCGTGCGCCAGCAGGCCATCGAGAACGCCGGCGCCGGTGCGGTCGCGCTGGGCGACGACGCGCTGCGGCTGATCGATGCCGCGGCCAGCCGCCACCTGGGCGCGCTCGCCTGAGCTTCGCTTCTTTTTTCCCGATCCCCTACAAGGAGTTCTTTCCCATGTCGAAAGACAAGACAGCGCGGCTCAACCGCTTGCTCACCAACGGCCGCTGCCTGGACATTGCCCTGGACCACGGCGTGTGCAACGAGCCCTCCTTCCTCGACGGCCTGGAAGACATGCCGCAGGTCATGGAGAAGCTCCTGGCCGCCGGGCCCGATGCGATCCAGCTCAACTACGGCCAGTCCGACCTGCTGCAGGACCGCCCGGGCCGTGACAAGCCCGCGCTGGTGATGCGCATCGACATGGGCAACCCCTACAACGCCACGCTGCACCGCGTGATGTGGGCCCAGCTGCAGAACGAGCATGACCCGGTGCTGCCGGCCGTGCAGCGCGATGCGGCCTGCGTGGTGGTCAACCTTTTCATGCTGCCCAACGAGCCCGACCTGTTCCGCCAATGCGTGCAGAACATCGCGCGCGTGCGCGCCGACTGCGACCGCTACGGCATGCCGCTGATGATCGAGCCGCTGGTGATGCAGTCGCCCACGCCCGGCAGCCGCTACCAGGTCGACGGCGACGCCGAAAAGATCGTCACGCTGGTGCGCCTTGCGCGCGAGATGGGCGCCGACATCGTCAAGGCCGACCCGACCAGCGACCCGAAGGACTTCCACCGCGTGGTGCAGGCCGCGCGCTGCCCCGTGCTCGTGCGCGGCGGCGGGCGCGAAGACCTGCAGCAGGTGTTCGCGCGCTCTCGCGTGCTGCTGGACCAGGGCGCCGTCGGCATGGTGTACGGGCGCAACGTCTACCAGCACGCCAACCCCTCGGCCGTGGTGAGTGCGCTGATGGCCATGATCCACCGCGGCGCGAGCGCCGAGGCGGCCTGGGCCCTCTACGAATCGGGCGGCGCGAAGTAAGGCAAAACAAGAAATCAGCACGGCAGGCGATGCACCCGTCGCCAGCCGGGGTGCGTCCTGCGCGCGCACTGGAGAGGGATCGAGCAATGGGTTGCCCTGCGACTTTCCAACAACCTGGAGGCGACGATGAAGATCCGGTATTTCCTGATGGCGTTCCTGGCCCCGCTCGTCACATTGCTGACGCATGCGGCCATCACCGGGGTCAGCCCGATGACCACCCTCGGCAACATGGCCACAGCGGTTTCCGAGGCCGTTGCCGACCCGCTCCCGCTGCAGGGGCCGGGCCTGGGCAACCTCAGCTACACATCGGCGGAACTGTTCAAGCCGGTGTCGATGATCACGAGCCTTGCGCACCCGCTCGACCCGGCGCACAGCAGTGCCTACGAGTCGCGCGAGGTGCCCGCCACGTACCCGGGCCGCAAGGACTACGGCATGAACGCGGGCATCATGGTCAACGGCTACTTCCTCACCTCCTTCGCGCCGGACAGCGGCCTGGGCCCGGGCGGCTTCCTGCTGTACGACGTGTCGAACCCGCGCCAGATCCGGCTGGTCAAGAAGATCTACGAACCCGATGACGCGACAGGTGGCCGCACCAAGGAGTTCCGCGAAACGCACTCCTTCGGCACCGCGAAGATCGGCGGCAAGACGTACGTGGTGCTGCCCAGCATCAACGGCGTGGAGTTCTGGGACTTCACCGACGTCAACGACATCAAACAGGTGAAGAAGCTGGCGCTGCCCGGCGTCAACGCGGGCGACTACGAGAACGTCGCCTGGCAGCTCTGGTGGCAGGCGCCCTACCTGTACGTGGCCTCGGCGGGCCGCGGCATCTTCATCGTCGATGCTGCGGACCCCGCGAACGCCGTGGTGGCGAACCGCGGCGCCGGCAAGCCCAACCCGGTGCCCACGGGCGAACTCGGCAACTTCCGGATCGGTCCGATCTTCACCATGGGCAACCACATGGTGCTGACCGCGATGGAAAGCAATGGCGGCTTCGCGAGCCTCGACATCTCCGACCCGCTCAACCCCAAGGTGCTCGATTCCATCGTGGGCACCACGCCGTTCTACTACGCCACCTGCTTCGACGGCAGGAACCTGCACGTCTCGACGCGCGGCAGCGGCGCGAAGATGTACAGCTACGACCTCTCCGACCGCTCGCGCTTCGTGGCCGAGGACAACCGGCTGGTCATCGACGAACAGCTGTACTGCGCCACGCAGGACAACTACGTGATCCAGGGCGCGCAAACGCGCATCCACAAGGTCGACGTGAGCAATCCGCTCAATCACGTGGAGGTGGGCCGCGGCAGCATCCTGCGCGAGGACGACCCGAACTACTCGCATTCGGACAACGGCCAGGTCGCGATGTTCGGCAACCTGGTCTTCGTGGGCAACGACCACGGCTCGGGCAGCGGCTTCGTCGTGCATGCGGTGGACCCGGACACCACCCGGCCCGAGGTGAAGCAGGTCTCGCCGGCCAACGGCGCGAAGCAGCAGGCCCTGAGCTCGCGCATCGGCCTGGGCATGACGGACAACATCCGCCCCGAGAGCGTGAACGCCAACACCTTCATCGTGCGGCCGGTGGGCGGCAACACGCTCGCGGGCACCTACAGCGTGCAGCTGGGCATCATCAATTTCCATCCGGAGCAGCCGCTGCAACCGGGCACCAGCTATGAAGTGTTCCTGCCTGCCAACGGCGTGAAGGACTATGCGGGCAATGCCATCGGCGCCGACTTCAAGTCGACCTTCAACACCGGCAACGCGACCGACATCAACCTGCAGCACTACTGGACGCTGGCCGGCAACCTGTCCGACCCGATCGGCAGCAACAACGGCACGCCGGCGTCGGGCGATACCTTTGAAAGCATCGGCATGAGCTTCGCGAACCGCACCGCCGGCGTGCCGCTGAAGAACGACAGCGTCGCCACCGTGCTCGGCGGCACCGCGTCGCTGAGCTTCTACATGAAGACCACGCAGGCCGGCAGCGCGAACCCATGGACCGCGCCGGGCATCTTCGGGCGCGACCAGGCCAGCGGAGCGGACGACGTGTTCTGGGGCTGGATCGACGGCAGCGGCTTCATGAACCTCTCGGTCGCGAACAAGGCCACCAACAACCCCGGCACCCGCTCGCAGGCGGCGGTGAACGACGGCAACTGGCACCACGTGGTGATGACGCGCGACGCGGCCTCGGGCGCGCAGGCCATGTACGTGGACGGCGTGAAGACCAGCTCCACGGGCCTCACCGGCACCAAGGGGCTCGCGAACAAGTTCCAGGTCATGGGCCAGATCCAGGGCAACGCCGACCTGTTCAAGGGCACGCTGGCGGAAGTGCGCGTGTACAGCCGCGTGCTCACCGACGGCGAGGTGGCCACGTTGCGCGGGCAGGCGATCATCGGCGACCCCGGCATCGGCGGCGGTCCGAAGATCGTCAACGGCCAGCTGGTGTTCGACCCGGCCACGCTCGGCAGCAGCGGCGCGCAGTTCCGCTGGAACTTCGGCGACGGCACGCAGACGGCCTACTCCACCCAGCCGCGCTACACCTACACCTACACACGGCCGGGGCACTACACCGTGACGCTGACGGTGCGCGACGCAAGCGGCCGCGAGACTTTCTACACCTACAACCTCACGGTGATCGTGCCGGTCACGGCGCGGGCGCCCACGCACACGACCAACATCGCAGGCGATGCGAATTCGGTCTACTCGCTCAACCCCGACAGCGGCACGGTCGCCGCCATCGACGCGCAGACTCTGGCCAAGCGCTGGGAAGTGCGCGTGGGCGACGAGCCGAAGACGCTGGCCGTGGGACCGGATGGGCGCATCTGGGTCGCGGTGCAGGGCGAGGACAAGCTGGTGGCGCTCAGCGCGGCCGACGGCAGCCTCTCGGCCACCGTGCCGCTGGCCTACGGCAGCGGCCCCTACGGCGTGGCCTTCACGCCCGACGGCGCGAAGGGCTTGCTGACGCTGGAGAGCAAGTCGGTGCTGATGAGCTTCGACCCAAGCAACGGCGCCACCACCGGCGCCGTCGCCCTCGAAGGCAGCCTGCGCGGCATTGCCGTGAGCTCCGATGCGCAGGTGGCCTACGTCACCCGCTTCAAGTCGAAGCTGACGGGCGGCCAGCTGCACAAGGTGAACCTGCAGAGCATGAGCGCAATGCCCACCATCGCGCTGCCGGTGGACACCACCACGGTGGACACCGAGAGCCGCGCGCGCGGCGTGGCCAACTACCTGAGCCAGGTGGTGATCTCGCCCGACGGCCGGCGCGCGGTGCTGCCTTCGAAGAAGGACAACATCGTGCGCGGCCGCTTCCGCGACGGCGTGGACCTGACGCACGACCAGAGCGTGCGCTCCATCCTCTCGCAGGTCGACCTGCAGGCGGCGGCGGAAGTGTTCGGCGAACAGATCGACTTCGACGACCGCGCCCCGGCGCGCGCGGCGCTGTTCTCTCCGCCCGGCGACTACCTCTTCGTGGCGCAGATGGAAGGCAACCGCGTCGCCATCGTCGACCCGTACAGCCGGGCCGTGCGCGGCGAGATCAACGCGAGCAGCGCGCCGCACGGCCTGTACCTGGATGCGGCGCGCAAGCGGCTGTTCGTCAACAACTTCCTTGCGCGCTTGGTGTCGGTGCATGACGTGTCGCTGGTGCTGTCGTCGGAATCGGCTGCGGCGACCTTCCTGCAGAACGTGGCGACGGTCGCGCAGGAGCCGATGGCGGCCGCGGCGCTGCGCGGCAAGCAGGTGTTCTACAACGCCTCCGACCGGCGCATGAGCAAGGACAACTACATCTCCTGCGCGAGCTGCCATGCGGACGGCGGCGACGACGGCATGGTGTGGGACTTCACGCAGCGCGGCGAGGGCTTGCGCCGCACCATCAACCTGCAGGGCCGGCGCGGCGCGGGCCACGGCAAGATGCACTGGACCGCCAATTTCGACGAGGTGCAGGACTTCGAGAACGACATCCGCAACGAGTTCGGCGGCACCGGCTTTTTGACGAATGCGGATTTCGCGGCCACGGCCGACCCGCTGGGCGCGCCCAAGGCCGGCAAGAGTGCGCAACTCGACGACCTTGCGGCCTACCTGAGTTCGCTGAACAAGTACATGCGCAGCCCGGCGCGTGCGGCGGACGGCAGCCTGAGTGTGGAGGCGGCGCGCGGCCAGACGGTGTTCAACACCGCGCAGTGCGCCACCTGCCACACCGGCGGTACTTTCCGCGACGGCCTGCGGCACGACGTGGGCACGATCCAGCTCTCGTCGGGCAAGGGCCACAACCAGCCGCTCGCGGGGCTGGGCTTCGACACGCCGACGCTCTCGGGCACCTGGAACACGACGGCCTTCTTCCACAACGGGCAGGCCGCGACGCTGCAGGACGTGCTGAACAGCGGCCACGGCAATGCCTCGAGCCTGCCGCCAACGGACGTGGTGGCGCTGCGCGAGTACGTGCGCTCGCTGGACACGGCCCCGGCGGTGGTGACGCGGCTGCGCTCGGACCTCAATCCGACGATGTGCGTGAACATCAAGGGCGGGGCGACGGCGAGCGGCACGGTGGCGGTGCAGTGGCCCTGCGGCACGGCGAGCCACGAGAAGTTCACGGTGACGTCGGTCACGGGCGGCTATGTGCAACTGGTGGCTGAGCACAGTGGCCTGTGCCTGGCGCAGAACGGCACCGCGACGACGAACGCGCCAGTGGTGCAGCTGGCATGCACGGCGGGCAACGCGGCGCAGTGGAGCCTGGCCGGCGGCACGCTGCGCAACCGCGCCTCGGGCTCGTGCCTCGACGTGCCCAACGGCTCGACGACGCAGGACACGGCGCTGATCACGTGGACCTGCAATGGGGGGAACAACCAGAACTGGACGCAGCTGCCTTAGGGCTTGCTTTTGTTTCGGGGCGCTCTTGTTCAGGGCGCTGCTGTTCAGGCGCTGTTGTTTGTTCAGGGCGCTCTTGTTCAGGGCGCGTGCCCAGGCCACCGGGTACTCCCCTCCGCGAATGTCCCCCGGGGCTACGCCCCTCCTCCTTGATTTCGCTGCGGGGAGCACCCGATGCCCTGCGCACCGGGCACGCTGTCGGTTCGCGGCTGATCAACGAGTGCTCTGAACACGCTCCCGCCGATGGGGTGCCCTGCGCAGCGAAATTAAGGAGGAGGCCGCAGGCCGGGGGACATTCGCGGAGCAGGGCACCCCGTCGGCGGGAGCGCGCCCACCACCCACAAACAGCGATCGTCGTTTTCGCCTCAAGCATGACCTCCCACGTCATCGACCGTACGCACCCGCTCTGGGAAAGTACCTCCATCGATCAACCACTGGAGAAAACACCATGACCGGCTTCAACATCCTTCCCCTCGCAGTCGCCCTGCTCATCGGCGTGGCAGCGCTCGGCTCCTGCCTGGGCATCGGGCTGGTCGGGCAGAAGTTCCTCGAGAGCACGGCGCGGCAGCCCGAACTGGTCGACACGCTGCAGACCAAGTTCTTCCTGGTGGCGGGCGTGACCGACGGCGCATTCATCATCGCCACCGGCATCGGCCTGTGGTTTGCAACGGCCAATCCCTTCGGCTGAAGCCGGCGAAAAGGCCCACCGAAGCGGGCCCCGCGCACCAGGAAGCGGCACGAACCATTGGCACCATTCGTGCTAGTACCGTTGACAGCGAATTGTTTATGGTTAAAGTATTTAGCTATCAACGGTTCGACGTCTTCGGTGCTGCATGGCGCGGCGCCGGGGCGCCGTTTCACCCTTCCTCTGCCGGAGAATCCATGAGCCACCCGTCCCCGAAGTCGCCCGCGCTGCCGCGCACCCTGCTTTCGCTGCTGCTCTGCGGCGCGGCCCTTGGTGGCGCGGCATCGG
>NZ_JBFTPJ010000124.1:0-9134 GCF_056398445.1 Variovorax sp. 01T439_2 | reverse complement strand
GAGTTGGGTCTTGCTCATTGGGGGAAATCCTTTCGGCCGTGTTTGCAAGAGAGAGAAAGAGAAAGAAAGGCAGCGGCCGGCCGCTGCGCTTCAAAGGGGGACGTGGTGCGCCTTTCATGCCATGCGCCTTGCCCACGAGCCACGCTCATTGGCGTTTGCGCCGGCCTGTCCGGCCCCGTTCTCGTCGTGCTCGCTCGATTCCACATGAGCACCGTCGGAGCCCCGGAGGGGCGCACCACATCCAACTCCAGACTGCGCCGCCGCATCGCCCACTTCTGTCAGAGGGATGCGGGAGCGCTGTAGGAAATCGCCAACCTCGGCGCGGGCGCCAGTGCTCAGGCGGGCTCCGAGATCTCGCACAGCGCTTCGGCCGCGGGTTCGGACTCGGTTTCCCTGACTGCAAGGTCGCCCAGCGCCACGATGCCCACCAGGCGCTTGTCGCGGCTGACGATCGGCAGCCGGCGGATCTGGTACTCGCCCATGATCGCGACAGCGCGTTCGACCGGTTCGTCCTCGTAGGCCCAGCGGATCCGGTCGGACATCACCTCGCGCACCTTGGTGTCGGCGCCGCGGCCTTCGGCCACCGCGCGCACGGCAATGTCGCGGTCCGAGATGGAGCCGATCATCCGGTCGTTCGCGCCGACCGGCATCATGCCGAAGTCGCCGTCGCGCATCTGCCGCGCGGCCTCTGCAATGCTCGCATCGGGACTGATGACTTGCACGTCCCGGCTCATCACATCCTTGATCGTGTGCATGAGAAATCTCCTCTTCGGTTGAAAGGCCACGCGGCGGGTCCGGCCGAGGCGGCCGGCGCCGGGGCCTCGTGAACACTTTGCGAAAAATTGCCGCCTCCCCTCTGTAGGACTCGGCGCCCCACGCGCGTGATCGCCTGCATCGTCGAAGGCCTACATCGACGAGGTCGCGGCGCCCTACACCCGCGGTGCGCCAGCGGCCTAGAGTGAAATTTCAACTGCGGGAGATCCACCATGCCCGAGAAGAAAACCATCGAACGCGCCGAGCGCGACAAGCGCGAAGGCAAGGCGCCGACCACGCAGGCCGGCGAGTTCGTGCGCGAGGAAATCGAGCACATCCGYGAAGGCMGSCACGGGGCGCGTTCGCCCGAGCAGGCCATTGCAATCGGCTTGTCGAAGGCGCGCCGCGCGGGCGTCGACCTGCCCGTGCCCAAGAAGGGCACGGTCTCCGAGAAGACGCGGCGCAGCGCACAGCAGGCGCTGGAGGCCGGCGACAAGCCGGATGCCAAGGTGTCGCGCAAGCGCTCGCGCGCGACCATCGGCGCCCTGCAGCACGAAAGCCAGGCCGCGGCGTCCAGGCCGGCGCTGGCCCGGCATGCCAAGGCCGCGTCCAAGGAGCGCACCGCGGCAGAGCGCTCGGCAGCGGCGCGCAAGGCGGCGCGTACCAAGAGTCCCGCCGAGCGTTCGCATGCCGCCCGCAAGGCAGCGCGCACGCGGGCCGCGCACAAGGCCGGCAAGTGAGGGCAGGCAGCAAGATGACCATCGAATCCATCAACCCCGCGACCGGCGAGAAGCTCGAGGCCCATGCGGAAATGCCGCGTGCCGCGGTCGACGACATCATCGGCAAGACGCACGAGGCCTTCCTGGCCTGGCGCGGCACCTCGTTCGAGCAGCGCGCGCAGCACCTGCGCGAGGCGGCGAAGATCCTGCGCGCACGGTCCGGCACCTGGGGCCGGCTGATGGCGCACGAAATGGGCAAGCCGCTGCGCGACGGCATTGCCGAGGCGCAGAAGTGCGCGGCATGCTGCGAATTCTTCGCCGACAACGCCGCGCGGCTGCTGGCGCGCGAGCCGGCCGACACCGAGGCGCGCACGAGTTTCGTCACCTTCAATCCGCTGGGCGTGGTGCTGGCCGTGATGCCCTGGAACTTCCCGTTCTGGCAGGTGTTCCGGTTCGCCGCGCCCGCGCTGATGGCCGGCAATGCGGCGGTGCTCAAGCATGCGTCGAACGTGCCGGGCTGCGCGCTCGCGATCGAGCAGATACTGCGCGAGGCCGGCGTGCCCGAGCACCTGTTCCGCACGCTGCTGATCGGCAATGCGCAGGTTGATGCGGCCATCGGGCATCCGCTGGTGCGCGCGCTCACGCTGACCGGCAGCGGCCCGGCCGGAAGCGCGGTGGCGCGCAAGGCCGGCGAGATGCTGAAGAAGACGGTGCTCGAACTCGGCGGCAGCGATCCCTACCTGGTGCTGGAGGACGCCGACCTCGACCTGGCCGCCAGCGTGTGCACCAAGGGCCGGCTGGTCAACGGCGGCCAGAGCTGCATCGCCGCCAAGCGCTTCATCGTCGTCGAGCCGGTGCGGCGCGAATTCGAGCAGCGCTTCGTGCAGAAGATGAAGGCGGCGCGGCAAGGCGATCCGCTGGACATGGCGACGGAAATCGGCCCGCTCGCCCGGCACGACCTGCGCGACGCGCTGCACCGGCAGGTCGCGCAGAGCGTGCAGCGCGGCGCGCGCTGCCTGCTCGGCGGGCAGGTTCCCGAAGGCCCGGGCGCCTACTACCCGCCGACCGTGCTGACCGACGTCGCCAAGGGAATGCCCGCATACGACGAAGAGCTGTTCGGCCCCGTGGCCGCGGTCATTCCGGTGCGGGGCGAGGAAGAGGCCATCGCCGTCGCCAACGACTCGTCGTTCGGCCTGGGCGCCGCCGTCATCACGCGCGACCTGGCCCGCGCCGAGCGCATCGCGGCCGAGTCGATCGAGGCGGGCTGCGTGTTCGTCAACGAGGCCGTCCGCTCCGATCCGCGGCTGCCCTTCGGCGGCGTGAAGGACAGCGGCTACGGCCGCGAGCTGTCGGGCTACGGCATCAAGGAGTTCGTGAACATCAAGACGGTGTGGGTGGCTCAGGCCGGGCATCAGTGAACGCAGCGCTCAGCGGCCCAGCGGGGTCACGCGGGGCGCATGGCGCGGCAGCCATGCGATCCATGAGGGATACCACCGCAGCAGGTGAAAGACGACGAAGCTGCGCACCAGCCGCCAGCTGCTCCACTTGTCCAGGTCCGCGGCCCCGATCCGCTTGCAGTTGCGGTTCATGTGCTCGAGCCGCTCGGACAGCGCGCGATTGAACGCCGGGTCGTGCACGACCACGTTGGCCTCGAGATTGAGCGCCAGGCTCAGCGGGTCCAGGTTGCTCGAGCCCACGGTGCTCCAGCAGTCGTCGGTGAGCGCCACCTTGGCATGCATCGGCCGTTCGCAGTATTCGAAGATGCTCACGCCCGCCAGCAGCAGGTGGTGGTACAGCATGCGGGCCCCGATCCTGACGATCGGGATGTCCGGCTCGCCCTGCAGGATGAGGCGCACGTCGACGCCGCGCCGCGCCGCGTTGCGCATGTCCTGGATGAGGCGGTAGCCGGGAAAGAAGTAGGCATTGGCGATGACCACGCGCTGCCGTGCGCTGCGGATGGCCACGCGGTAGTGGCGCTCGATGTCGTTCGTGTGGCGCCAGTTGTCGCGGGTGACCAGGCACACTTCGGCTTCGCCGGCGCGCGCATGGCCGGTGGCGTGGCCGCTGCCTTCCTGCTGGCGCTCCGGCGGCGCGGGCCGATGGCTGCGCGCGCCTTGCTGCGCCTTCTTCTTGTCGGCGGCAACCGCACGCGCGGCGAAGCGATGGATCAGCTGCACGATCGGCCCGTTCAGTTCCACCGCATAGTCCTGCTTTGCCGTGGCGCCGAAGTCGAGCAGCTGATCGGCGGAGAAGTTGATGCCGCCCACGAAGGCGCAGGCATCGTCGACCACCACGATCTTGCGATGCATCCGGCGCAGCAGGTTCAGCCGCTGCCCCAGGATGCTGTGGCCCGGATCGAACACCCGGAGCCGGACGCCGGCCGCAGCCATCTCTTGGATGAAGGCCTCGGAGAGATCCGGTGAACCGAAGCCGTCGACCAGCAGGTCGATCCGGACGCCGCGCCTGGCCGCCTCGCACAGGCAGGCATGCAGTTGCGTGCCGACCTTGTCTTCATACAGGATGAAGGTCTCGATGAGCACCTCGCGCTGCGCGCGCCGCACCGCCTCGAACACGCGCGGAAAGAACTCCTCTCCGTTCTCCAGCAGCGAGACCCGGTTGCCCGGAACCCAGCGGGCACGGCCCAGGCCTCTGGCGGGAGAGTTCTTCATGGACGGCTGTCCGCACGCAGGCTCAGGGGGCCTGGTAGCCCAGGCAGTGCTCGAAAAAGGCGTCGAGCTCGGTGGACTTGTCGAACACCGCATCGGCGCCGAGCGCCAGGCAGCGGCGGCGCATCTCAGCGCTTGGATAGTTGGTGAGGACGATGACGTGCTGGTTGCTCGCGCGGCCCTGGCAGGAGCGGATGACCGTGAGGCCGGAACCTTCCTTGAGGAAGAGATCGATGACCGCGAGTTGCCAGGTGCCATGCTGCGCAAGCGCATCGATGGCGGCCTGGGCCGTCTCGGCGGTGGCCACCACACGGGCGCCGGCCAGCTCTTCGAGTGCGGGAATCAGGTTGTCCCGGATCGTCCGGCTGTCCTCGACAAGGATCGTAGTGAGCGGCATGCATACGCTTTCGGCGTCTGGAGGCTCTTGGGACATCGGAACGCAACCACCAATGCGGTCTTTGTACGGCCCGGCCCTGCTCGTCCTTGTAGGCAAGCTTCTCGACTTGGAGACGGTGCCCAGGAAGCGCGCCGCCGAAGCGCGCGCCGGGGCTTGCTCAGGACGCCTTGCGGTTGCTTTCGGTCTCCAGCGCTTCGGCGACCTTCTCGAGCAGATCGACCGATTTCGACAGCTTCTTCTCGATCTGGCCGGTCTGCTCGATCGCGCGGTCGAGGTCGTCGGTGCGCGTGTCCTCGGAGACGCCCTTGTCCAGCACCACGTGAACGACGGCGAGCTCGTCGGCGGCTTCCTCCACCGTTTTCTTCACCTGCTTGCTTTCGTCCAGCGCGCGTTCGACGGCGCGGCTGCTGCTGCTCTCGGGGGCGTTCAGGGCGGGCATTTGGGATCTCCTCGTGAGTGCACTTTCATCCTATACCCGCGAGGCCGGAGCGTCGACCCAACTGGGTAGCCCGCCTCATGCCTCCAGCGCCTCCAGCGGACCGAAGAACTCGTAGCGCAGCTGCTGCTTGGGCACGCCCAGCGCCAGGCCGCTCGCATACACCGCCTTCATGAAGGGCTTGGGGCCGAGGAAGTAGAGGTCGACGTCGCGGTCGGCCGGCAGTTGCTGCGCGAGCAGCTCGCGCGTGACGAAGCCGGTCGCATGCGGCCGGTCGGATTCGCGCGGCGCGTCGTAGACGTAGAGCGGCTTCACGTTGGCATGCCGGGCCGCCAGTGCATCGACGCGCGAGCGGAACGCATGGGCGCCGCCATGCCGCGCGGCGTGGATGAAGTGCACGGGACGGCCGGTGTGCGCCACCGACTCGAGCATGCTCATGGCCGGCGTGATGCCCACGCCGCCCGTCACCAGCACCAGCGGCCGCACGCGCTCGCCCGCGGGCTGCAGCACGAAGTCGCCGCAAGGCGCCTGCACACGCAAGACCGTGCCGACCCCGGCCTTCTCGTGCAGCCAGTTGGAGGCGCGGCCGCCCTCTTCCTGCTTGACGCTGATGCGGTAGAAGGGCTTGCCCGGCGCATCGGACAGCGAATAGTTGCGCCGCAGCGGCTCGCCGTCGATGTTCAGCACCAGCGTGAGGTACTGGCCGGGCGAGAACGCGAGCAGCGGGCCGCCGTCGGTCGGCTCCAGGTAGAAGGAGGTGATGACGTCGCTCTCCTGCTCGCGGCGCGCCACGCGGAACTCGCGCTCGCCGCGCCAGCCGCCGGTCTGCGCGGCGTTGGCGCGGTAGACCTCTTCCTCCGCTGCGATCAGCAGCGCCGCGAGCGATTGGTAGGCCTCGGCCCAGGCCGCGATGATCTCGTCGGTCGCGGCCTCGCCGAGCACGTCCTTGATGGCCTGCAGCAGGCAGCCGCCGACGATCGGGTAGTGCTCGGGCAGCACGCCAAGCGCGGCGTGCTTCTGGATGATGCGCGGCAGCGCGCCGGCAATCTCTTCGAGCCGGTCGATGTGCGTGGCATAGGCCAGCACCGCGCCCGCCAGTGCGCGGGCCTGGCTGCCGGCGGCCTGGTGCGCCTCGTTGAAGAAGGCCTTCACCTCCGGATGGCTCTCGAACATGATCCGGTAGAAGTGGCTGGTGATGGCCTCTCCGTGCGCCTGGAGCGCGGGAACGGTGGCTTTGACGATGGCGATGTTTTGCGGGGTCATCTGTGGCTTTCGGGGTCGGCAGTTGGGATGCTTTTCCTTCTCACGATCCGTGCCAGCTCCTGGCCCCTCGCAAGTGCCCGCCGCCACTGGGGATTTGCGATGCGTGGTCAAATTCGCAACAGGATCCATGTTGTATTTATGACCACAAACAGTGTCAGTTCGACCACAAGCGAAGCGGCTGCGGCCACCGAGGCGCAGCGCTACCGCTCGCTCCTTGCCGCTGCGCGCGGCCTCGTGCGATGCGATGCCGCCGCGCTGCTGCGGCTCGACGGCGACGTGCTGCGGCCGCTGGCCGTGGACGGCCTGAGCGACGAAACCCTGGGGCGGCAGTTCCCCGTGGCCTCGCACCCGCGCTTTGCCCGCCTGCTCGAGAGCGAGCGGGGCCTGCGCTTCGCGCACGACTGCGGCCTGCCCGACCCGTACGACGGCCTGGTCGCGGGCCAGCCGGGCATCCTGCCCGTGCACGACTGCATGGGCGCGCCGCTGCGCCTGCGCGGCGCCACCTGGGGCCTCCTGACGCTGGACGCGCTCGACGCCGGCACCTTCGAGGCCGTGGGCCCGGCGCAGCTCGACGCGCTGGTGGCGCTGGTCGAGACCGGCATCGAGGCCGCCCACACGATCCAGGAAATGGAAGCGCGCGCGATGCGCGAGCAGGCCGTGGCCCAGGCCCTGCGCTCGGGCCGCGGCGCCACGCGCGAGCTCCTTGGCAGCAGCCCCGCGATGAAGCAGCTGTGCAGCGAGATCGACACGGTCGCGGTGTCCGACCTCACGGTGCTGTTGCTCGGCGAGACCGGCGTGGGCAAGGACCTGGTGGCGCAGCGCCTGCATGCGCGCTCGCGCCGCAGCGACCAGCCGCTGGTGCAGGTGAACTGCGCGGCGCTGCCCGAGACGCTGGCCGACAGCGAGCTCTTCGGCCACAAGCGCGGCGCCTTCACCGGCGCGGTGCAGGACCGCAACGGCAAGTTCGAGATTGCCGATGGCGGCACGCTCTTTCTCGACGAGGTGGGCGAACTGCCGCTGACGGTGCAGGCCAAGCTGCTGCGCGTGCTGCAGAGCGGCGAGCTGCAGCGGCCCGGCAGCGACCGCACGCTGAAGGTCGACGTGCGCGTGATCGCGGCCACCAACCGCGACCTGCCCGCGGCCATCGCGCAGGGCCGCTTCCGTGCCGACCTCTACCACCGGCTCTCGGTCTATCCGCTGGTCGTGCCGCCGCTGCGCGAGCGCGGCCGCGACGTGGTGGCGCTTGCGGGCGGCTTCCTTGAAGAGAACCAGCATCGCCTGGGCGCGCGCAACCTGCGGCTGTCGCCGGCCGCCAAGGCCGCCCTGCTCGCGCACGGCTGGCCCGGCAACGTGCGCGAGCTCGAACATGTGATCAGCCGCGCGTCGCTGCGCGCCTTCAGGGAGCAGCGCCGCGGCGCGCGCTGGACGGCGATCGAGCCGCATCACCTGGCGCTGGAGGCTGCGGCGGCCGGCGGTCCGGCAGCGTCGCCTGCGCCACCTGCACCGGCGCCGGCAGGCCAGCACGCGGGCGTTGGCAGTGGCGGCGCCACGCTGCGCGAAGCCACCGAGGCCTTCCAGCGCGCCTGGCTCGCCGATGCGCTGGCGCGGCACCGCGGGCACGTGGCCAATGCGGCGCGCGAGGCCGGCATCGACCGCAGCAACTTCCACCGGACGCTGCGCAAGCTGGGCGTGCCGCGGCCGGAAAGCACGCCCTGAGCCCCTTGCATCCCATGCCGCGGGCATCGGCATACCCCAACGGTCCGCACAGCCACTCACCACTTTGTGGGAGTGTTAACAGTTACCAATCTCAACACAATGGCGCGAAATTTAGACAAACAATTACGCAACGTAGCTGCCTGGAGCTGAGAGGTTCCAGCGACAGACAAGCTCGGTGCCGTGAACCCTTTGGAGCTTGTCTTGCACAACCTGTTTTCAAGTTGCACGTGCGGCTTTRCCCACATGAAACGGCTCCAGCGGCGGCTGTGGATGCGCCTGTTCCCTTCGCTGCGGCTTTATCGCTGCGCCCAGTGCGGCCGCATGCAGCTTGCGCCGCGCCGGGCCGTCGAACAGGCGATCGCCACGCGGCTGGCCCAGGAAGCAACGCTTCGGCGGCCTGCGGAGCCGAGCCCGAATGCCGCTTTGGGTGGGCACATCGAGGAAGCCGAAGCTTCGCCGGCGCTGCGCCGTTAGGGCGCACACCGTTCCGTGCCCGCCCGGCTCAGTGCTTGCGCGTCGGGGTGCGGCTCATGCCGGTTTTGTGTCAGCCAGGTCGAACGGCAGCTGCCGCAGCGGTTTGCCCGTCAGTTGCGCGATGGCGTTCGCGAAGGCCGGCGCCAGCGGCGGCAGGCCCGGCTCGCCGATGCCCTTGGGCGGTTCCGCGCTCGGCACGATGTGCACGGCGAACTCGGGCATGTCGGTGATGCGCGGCACGGTGAAGTCGCCGAAGTTGCCCTGCTGCACTTCGCCGTCCTTCAGCGTGATGGCGCCGCCCGGCAGGCACATCGACAGGCCCATGACCGCGGCGCCCTGCACCTGCGCTTCCACGCTGCGCGGGTTGACGGCCAGGTTGCAGTGCACGCCGGCGGTGGCGCGGTGCAGCACCGGCTGGCCGTCCTTCACCGAAGCTTCCACCACATAGGCCACCACCGATTCGAAGGATTCGTGCACGGCCACGCCCCAGGCGCGGCCGGCGGGCAGCTGCTTCTTGCCATAGCCGCTGCGGTCGACGGCGAGCTGCAGCGCGGCGCGGTGGCGCGGGTGCTTGTCGCCGAAGAGCTGCATGCGGTAGGCCACCGGGTCCTGCCTGGTGCTGCGCGCGATCTCGTCGAGCAGGGTCTCCATCACGAAGGCGGTGTGGGTGGAACCCACGCTGCGCCACCAGAGCACCGGCACGTTGACCT